>JAFZRB010000117.1 GCA_017620115.1 Clostridia bacterium
ACGAAGCTGTCCGACAATCTCACGGAGATTCACGCCAACATCTACTGCGAGCGCGCCAGCCACAAGTCGATCATCATCGGCAAACAGGGCAGCATGCTTCACGACATCGGTTCCCAGGCCCGCGCGGACATCGAGCGCATGATGGGCACCAAGGTGATGCTGAAGCTGTGGGTGAAGGTGCGCGAGGACTGGGGCAACCGCGAGAGCGATCTGCGCGCCACAGGTTACGAGGAATAACGCGCCATGCTCTATACCACGAACGCCATCGTGCTGCGGCGGGCTGACTACCGCGATTACGACCGCATGGTCACGCTGTTCTCGCCCGAGTACGGCCGCATAGACGCCATTGCGCGCGGCTCCCGGCGGCTCAAATCGCCGCTGGTCAACGCCACGGAGGTGTTCTGCGCCGGCCAGTTCACCATCAACATCACCGGCGAGAGGCATTCGATCACCCAGTGCGACATCAGAGACAGCTATTATAACCTGCGCTTCGACTACGACCGGCTGATCCACGGCATGTATTACCTGAGCCTGGCCGACGCCGCCGCGCTTCCAGGCCAGGAGGCGCCGGAAATCTTTATGCTTCTTCTGAAGGCGCTGGCGCACCTGACGTATTCCCAGCTGCCGCCCGCGCTGCTCACGGCCAGCTTCGAGATGCGCTACATGCCGCTGATGGGGTATCTGCCGCAGATGGAGCGCTGCGTGGCGTGCGGGCGCGAGCCCGATCCGGACGACGTGCGCTTCGACGAGGAAAAGGGCGGCGTGGCCTGCGGCTCGTGCAGCCCGGACGCCCCGCGCGTCTCCAACGGCGCGCGGCGCATCATCTGGCGCGCGGCCCAGACCGACTACAACGCCGTGCCCAAGCTGGACGGCCATCCCGACTGGCCGGAGGCCGCGCGGCTGTACCGGCCTTTCGTGCTGCGCCGCATCGAGCGCCGCATCCGCTCAGAGCTTCCGGATCTGCCATGAACACAGGAGGACGGGATATGTCATACGCCATTCGGCAAATCGAACCCCGCGACGACGCGGCGGTCGAATCCATCATCCGCACCTGCCTTCTCGAATTCGGCGGCGACCGCCCCGGCACGGCTTGGTACGACCCCGGCCTGGGCCATTTTTCGCAGGTCTACGCGGTCGAAGGCCGCCGCTACTGGGTGGCCGAGGACGAAGCGGGCCGCGTCGCGGGCGGCGTGGGCATCGGCGAGCTCCCCGGCGTGCCGGGCGTGTGCGAGCTTCAGAAGATGTACTGCCTTAAGGAGGCCCGCGGAACCGGCGCGGCGAAGCTGCTGCTGGACGCCGCGTTTTCCTTCGCGCGCGGGCGCTACCGCCAGTGCTACCTGGAAACCTTCGGCAACATGACGGCGGCGCACAGATTCTATGAAAAGAACGGGTTTCGCCGCATCGACGCGCCGCTGGGCAGCACCGGGCACTTCGGGTGCGACGTGATGTATCTGAAAGACCTGTGATTCCAACTCAATATCGGAGGGCATACATGATACGCGAAAAATACGAGCCGCGCCGCGAGGCGCTGGAGCGGGAACTGACCGCCTGCGAGGACGTGAAGGCGGCGGCGGACTGCCTGGGCCGGACGCTGGAGCGGCTGCGCATCGACGCCCGCGCCGAGGCGGACACCCCCGCGCTGCGCCGGGAGACGGACCGGCTGTTCGAGGCGGCCAAGCAGGCGGCGCTGCTCATGATGAGCGTGACCGAGGCAGATATCAGCGTGACGCCGAAACCCCTCACGAAGAAGGAGAAGCTCGCGCAGGCGCTGCCGTGGGTCTCGGCGGGCGCGGGGCTGCTGCTGGCGGCGTGGATGGTGCTCATCGGCCAGAGCGCGGCGGCGGTGGTCGCGCTGGCTTCGGCGGGCGCGGGCGTGGGCCAGGCGTGGCTCAGGCGCGGCGACGACACCAGCGGCCTGCGCGCCCGCACGCGGGTGAACGTGTACGAGCTGATGCGCATGACCGACCGGCTGACGCAGGCCATGGACGACTCGCTCGCCCAGGCCGTTCAGGAGCAGGCCGCGCTGCCGGGCGCGGGCAGAACCGAGCTCACGGGCGACGTGCTGACGCCCGTTCAGATGCTGATGGAGGCCGTCTACACGCAGGATGGCGAGTACGCCCTCAAGGCCGCGCCGCAGCTGGTGAGCGCCCTGAACGAGCAGGGCATCGAGCTGGTCGAGTACGCGCCCGAGCGCCGCGAGTGGTTCGAGATGTTCCCCGGCACCGAGGACGGGCTCACCATCCGCCCGGCGCTGGTGAAGGAGGGAAAGCTGCTGGCCCGCGGGCAGGCGACGGAGGTGGCGTGAGGTGACATTCCGGGACGTATACTTCATCAACGGAACGGCCTACGCCGGAAAATCCACGATGGTGCGTTTGCTGGCCGAAAAGCACGGCGGCGTCGAATGCGGGGAGAACTACCACAACGCGCTGCTGCCTCAGCTGGACGCGCGGGAATTCCCCGGCCTCTGCTACACGCGCGATCTTCAGGACTGGCACGACTTCGTGCGCCGCACGCCCGACGAATACGAGGCCTGGATCAGGCGCACATCGAAGGAATGCGAAACGCTGGAGCTCCGCATGCTGGAGGGGATCAGCGGGAAGGGCAAAAAGGTGTTCGTGGACACCAACATCTCCCCCGAAACCCTGCGGGAGGTGTCTGACGAAAGCCACGTGCTCATCATGCTGGCCGATCCGGACATCTCCGTGCGGCGCTTCTTCGACCGGCCCGACCGGGAGAAGCAGTTCCTCTACCGGCTGATGATGGAGGAGCCCGACCCACAGGCGTCGCTGGACAATTTCCGGCGGTGCCTGGAGCGCATCAACTCCCGCGAAAACTACGACGCCTTCCTGCGTTCCGGGTTCAGGGTCATCCTGCGGGACGAGCGCCGCAGCGTGGAGGAGACGCTGGCGCTGGTGGAGGAAGCGTTCGGGCTGGAGGGATGAACGTGGAACACAAAAGTGGGAGGATACATCCGATGAAAAGACGCTTCACGGCTGTTTGCGCCCTCTTACTCTGTCTCTCGCTGTCCGCCTGCGGCGTCCTGCTGAGCGATCATTTGAGCAAAGAGCAGATTTTTTCGCTCGTCGCGGAGCATGAGGAAGAGCTACGGGCCTGTATCGCCAGCGGACAATATGACACCGCGACGGCCATCGACGGCATTCAGCATGTGTATAAATATGACCGCTATGGCTGCGTCAAGTTTTACTGCGGCGGCGCGGGGTTCGGCTCCGCGACGAGCTATTATGGCTTTTATTACAGCCCTGCCGACAGGCCCCTGTCGTTGGAAGCGGCGCCAGCTGAGGCCGCCCTCGGCGCGGTAAACGGGTTCGACTGGCACGAGGAGAACGGCGACAATTCCTACC
>JAFZRB010000118.1 GCA_017620115.1 Clostridia bacterium
CGGCAGCCGCCGCGAAGCCGCGAAGCCGCTCAGGCGCGCCGCGTTCTTCCTGATGAAGCGCGTCCGCGCCGACCGCTTGGAGGCGGATATCAACGTGGACACGGGCGACGCGTGCGGCACCGCGCTGCTGACCGCCCTGCTCGGTGCCGCGCTGTCCGCGCTGGCGGCGGCGTATCCCGCCGCGCCGCTGAAGCGCCGCGTGAGCTGCTCTTTCAGGGGGGAAGGCGCGGCGCGGCTCATGGGTATCTTTTCGACGCGGGCCGGATATATTATGCTCGCGGCGCTCGTTTTCGGCCGCGATTACTGTTTTGGGAGGATACGCGCATGGACAAACACCCCATCGAAAACATCATGACCACCACCATGGAGAATATCCGCGATATGGTGGATGTGAACACCGTCGTCGGCGACCCGGTCACGGCCGCGGAAGGCGCGACGATCATTCCCATTTCCCGCGTGAGCTTCGGCTTCGCGGCGGGCGGCGGCGAGTACGGCGCGAAGCCGGAGCTGAGCGCCACGCCCTTCGCGGGCGGCACCGGCGCGGGCGTCACCGTGCAGCCGATGGGCTTTCTGACCATCACCGGCAATCAGGTGCGCCTCACGCCCGTGCAGTACGCCGCGCCCATCGACCGGGTGATCGACATGATCCCCGCTCTGGTGAAAGACGCGAAGGCGTTCCTGGAAGGCGGTCAGGGCGATAACAGCCCGCAGCCGCTGCATTAAGCGCTTCCCGGCAGGGCCCTTCTCCATCGCGGAGAAGGGCCTTTCCGCAATGTTATTCACATATTTCATACCTATATAAAAAGAAGCCGGATTCGGGAAAATCACCTCAAAATTAACGTGCATTCGCTCCTGATAGGTGCTATGATGTGTAATGGAGGAATAAGTGCAACTTTATCCTGTTATATCATTCCACAAAGGTAGATATGGAGGTTGAAAAAATGAGTGTGGAACGGAATCTGCCCATCGTCCGCGATCGCAGGCAGGCGGCTCTCACGGGAGACGCCGAGCAGATCAAACGCCAGCACGACGCCGGCAAGCTGACTGCGCGCGAGCGCGTCGCGCGCCTTTTTGATGAGGCGAGCTTCGTCGAGCTGGATACCCTCATCGCCGACGCCGGCGTCATCACCGGCTACGGCCTGGTGGACGGCCATCCCGCCTACGTTTACGCGCAGGATTACACCGTCAAGGCCGGCGCGCTTGGCGCGGCTCAGGCGAAGAAGATCCTGAAGGTCCTCTCGCTGGCCGAGAAAACCGGCGCGCCCGTCGTCGCCCTGTGCGATTCCCACGGCGCCCGTCTGGACGAAGGCATGAACGCCGTAAACGCTTATGCGTCCATCATGGCCAAGAGCGCCGATCTGTCCGGCGTCATCCCGCAGATCTCCGTGGTTCTCGGCCCCTGCGGCGGTGGCGCGGCCATGTGCGCCGAGATGGCCGATATCGTGATCATCGGCAAAAACGGCCAGCTGTTCGTGAACGGGCCGCAGCTTGTTTCCGCCGCGACCGGCAAGAACATCACCATGGAGGATATGGCCGGCGCGGCCGCTTCCGTGAAATCCGGCGCGGCGCACATCGCCGCCGGATCCGACGAGGACGCCATCGACCAGGCCCGCAAGATCGTGGCCCTGCTGCCGGGCAACAACCTGGAGGACGCGCCCTACGCCTTCGAGCGCGAGGACGACATCAACCGCGAGCTCGCCGACCTGAACGCCATCGATACCCTGGCCGACGCCAGGGACGCCGTCGTGCGCATCGCCGACAACGCCGAGGTCATCGAACTGGGCGAGACCTACGCGCCCGAGGTCGTGACCGCGCTGGCCCGCCTGGGCGGCTCCGCCGTTGGCTTCGTGGCCACGCAGGGCGCGCAGAAAGAGGGCAGGCTCACCGTCGAGGGCTGCCGCAAGGCCGCCCGCTTCGTGCGCTTCCTCGACAGCTTCTCCATCCCGGTGGTCACGCTGGTGGACACCATGGGCGCCGCGGCCAACACCGCCGCGCAGGGCGAGCTAGCCCGCGCCAACGCCGCGCTCATGGGCGCTTACGCCGACGCCACCTGCCCGCGCGTGGCCATCGTCACCGGCAACGCCATCGGCACCGCCGCCACCGCCCTGGCCTCCCGCGCCGCGAGCGACGTGATCTACGCCTGGCCGGGCGCGGTCATCTCACCCGTCACCGCGAAGGTGGCCGCTCAGCTGTACGGCGAGAAGGAGCTGCACGAGGCGGCCAATCCCGACGAGGTGCGCGCGAAGCTCGAAGAGGACTACCAGAACAACGTGGCCGACGGCGTCAACGCCGCGCTGCAGGGCAATGTGGACGACGTGATCGAGCCCGCCCTCACCCGCCAGATGATCGCCGCGGCGCTGGAAATGCTGGCCGGCAAGCGCGAGTCCAAACCCGCCCGCAAGCATGGCAACCTTCCGCTGTAAGGAGGGGCTGATATGAGTTTTATTGGCAAATTGGGATACTCCCTGATCGTCGCGCTCATCGGATTGCTGATCGTTTTTATCGGCCTGGGCATCCTGATCGGCTGCATCTACGCGCTGTCAGCCATCATGGGCAATATGCGCGCGCGCAAGGAAGCGCAGGAAAAGGCCAGCGCTCCCGCGCCCGTCGTGGTGCCTGAGCCCGTGGCGGAGGCCGCCGCGGAGGAAGCCGGCGCGGATGAAGGCGAGCTGGTCGCCGTGATCACCGCCGCGCTCGCCGCTTACATGAAGGGCAGCAGCGAGGGCAAGACGCTGGTCGTGAAGAACATCCGCCGCGCCAACGCCTGGGCCGCCGCCGGCCGCGCCGATCAGCTGACCCGCTTCTGAATCATGACAAACCGATTTATTGCAGAATAATTGAGGAGGAAACACTCATGCGTAAATTCCAGATCGTTGTCAACGGCACCGCTTATATCGTCGACGTCGAAGAGCTGGCCGCCGGCCAGGCTCCCGCTCCCGTCGCCGCCGCGCCCGCCCCTGTGGCCGCCCCGAAGGGAGCCGCCCCCGCC
>JAFZRB010000119.1 GCA_017620115.1 Clostridia bacterium
GCGCAGGCGGGCGGACCGCCAAACCGCGCTGCGCGTCGTTCTCTGCGCCGCCGCCGTCGCGCTGGTGGCCATGGGAATACTCAACGGCGGCATGAACGACGTGCTCGTGAAAGCCATCAATATATGTACGGAGTGTATCGGCCTTGGATAGAATCAGAACGTGGTGGCGGCGTCGCCGGCCAACGACGCGCCGGCTCGTGCAGCTGTACGCCGCGGTGCTGTACAACGCGCACCTGAAAGGCTTCGCGGAGGGGAAAATCTATACGGGCCCGGTAAAGGCGGTTTGCGTGCCCGGCCTGAACTGCTATTCGTGTCCCGGCGCGATTGCGGCCTGTCCGCTGGGCGCGCTGCAAAACGCCATCGCATCCTCGGCGAACAGGCCGGCGTTTTATGCCGTCGGCCTGTTGATGCTGTTCGGCTTGACGCTCGGCCGCGTCGTCTGCGGCTGGCTTTGTCCGGTGGGACTGATTCAGGAGTTTCTGCACCGCGTTCCCACGCCGAAACTGAAGAAAAACCGCCTCACGCGCGCGCTGAGCTGGGTCAAGTATGCGATTCTCTCCGTTTTCGTCGTGTTGATTCCGCTTTGGAACGCCTTCCGGCGCGTTCCCCTGCCGGCCTTTTGCAAATATATATGCCCGGCCGGCACGCTGGAAGGGGCCGTGGGGCTTCTGGCGAACCCGGCCAACGCGGACATGTTCGGCATGCTGGGCTTCCTCTTCACGTGGAAATTCCTCATCATGATGATCGTCCTGACGGCGTGTGTGTTTGTCTATCGCGCTTTCTGCCGGTTTCTATGCCCTCTCGGCGCGATTTACGGCCTGTTCGCGCGCGTTGCGCTGGCCGGCGTACGCGTCGACGGGCCGGCGTGCAGCGGATGCGGCGCGTGCGTCAGCCTGTGCCCGATGGACATCCGCCGCGTCGGCGATCACGAGTGTATCCACTGCGGCCAGTGCATTTCGGCATGCCCCGAAAAGGCGATCACATTCAGGGCGGGCCATATCGCGCTCATGGGGCCGGAAGTAACCGGGCGGCAAAGGAGAGAGGCTGAATGAACGAAAAGGCGCGCTCCTGCGCGGCCTGGTGCGCCGCGCTGATCATACTGTGCGGCGCGTTGGCCTTTTTCAACATGCCGGACGCCGCGAAAGGCGGGGACGCGCTTCCGCCCGCCGCGCCGGAAAACCATGAGAGCGACGCGCCGTTCGGCCATGAGCCGGGCGAGCGGCTGCCCGATTTCACGCTGACAAAAACCGACGGCGGCGCGTTCACGCTGAGCGCGCAGCGCGGGAAGGTCGCCGTCATCAACCTGTGGGCGACATGGTGCACGCCTTGCGTGAACGAGCTGCCTTACTTTGAAAAGCTCAGGCAGGCTCACGGCGGGGACGTATCCATCCTGGCCATCCATTCGGATCTGATCACAGACGACGTTCAGGCATATCTCGCGAATTACGATTACGGCATGGACTTCGCCGTCGATGAAACCGGAGACGTGGTCGCTCTTCTGGGCGGCTCGACGATGCTTCCGCAGACGGTCGTTCTGGATCCTTACGGCGTCGTCACATATAACAAGGTGGGCTCGGTCACATACGAAGCGCTTGAAGAGCTGTATCAGGCCGCGCTCGCTGGCGAACGGGGGAAAGCGGATAATCAGTAGTCGAAACCGGCCTTCCCGGAATAGAAGTAATCCCAGAACGCCTCGAATTCATCCTCCGATACCGTGCCGTTCGCGGCGACGATGACGTATTTCTCGCCGCGCCATGCGTAGCGTATTTCGGTCGGCGAAAAGCCGTTGCGCGCGTAGAAGGCGACGCGCCGCTCGCGCTGGGCGTTGTTGGCCGCCTTCCCGTCGGGCTCTTCCAGATCGGCGATGATCCTCTGGCGCGGATATCTCTTTTGAATCTCGGAAAGGATCTGCGCGCCGTAACCGCGTCCGCGCAGCGGCTCCGGTACGGCGAGATAGATGATGTGCGTGATGTCCTGAAAGCTCAGCAGGACAACGAGGCCGATGAAGAGATCGCCTTCACGAATGGCCAGGACTTCTCCCGCGTCGCTCCGATCGGTCAGCAGCGGCTTGAGCGGCCGGCGTTCGTTGGCCGGAAACGCGGAAGCGTACAGCTTCATGACGTCGGACAGAAGGGGCGAATTTTCCCACACGCGGATCAGGTCGACCGGCATATCTGACGCTCCTTCCCGCGGCGTATTCAGGCCGTTGATCGGCCTGCGCCATTATAGCAGACGCCGGGCGCGTCTGTCCAGCGGGATTCTGTAAAAGCTCATGTCGCGCCGCCTGTCAGTCCCCAGTGCGCCGCCAGGAGAAGGATCGCGCGCTCATACGAATCGACGCCGTCGGCTTCGCCGCTGAATCGCAGGAAAGCGTCTGTGACAGCGCGCTGAGCGGCCTGCG
Source organism: Clostridia bacterium (assembly GCA_017620115.1). GTDB lineage: Bacteria > Bacillota > Clostridia > Christensenellales > Aristaeellaceae > Firm-10. The sequence continues at coordinate 2,402 of JAFZRB010000119.1, forward strand.
CGCGGGACGGCCCGGCGGTCATCAGCCCGTTCGCCGCGGCGAAACGATCCGTCAGCGCCCGGCTCATCCCGCCGACGCGCGCGCGCCAGGCGGCGTTGTCGGCGCGGTAAAGCGCCTCCATGGCGTAAATCAGCATGGTGAAGCTTGCCGAATAGCGAAACAGGGGATCGGAGCCCGCCTCGCAGGCCAGGAACGCGCGGTAATTGGCGTCTTCCTCCCGCGCCCATCCGGCCTGATGCGCCATTTCATGGCAGATGGTGAACGGGAGCGTATCGGGCAGATCATCGCCGTTCACGAGCGCTTCCCCCGTCAGGGGAAAGTACAGCCCCGATATGCCGAGCGCGCTGAAAACGCCCGGAAACCGCGTCCATTTGGCGCGTTCGAGGGGAAGGCCGGTCTGCGCGCGCATCAGGACGAGGGCCCTGTCCAGAAGAAGGGCTTCGTTCCGCTCAAGAAAAGCGGGGATCGCCTCCTCCGTCTCTTCGATGAGCCGTTCGCACAGCGCGTTCAGGGACGGCGCGGAGAGCTTCCCGTCCGGCGCGGCCGGGAGAGCATAGAGGATGTCCCAGAGCAGGATATAAGCGCTCAGAAGAACGCAGAGGAAGCGGGACAGAACGCGCAGGGCGCGGCGGTTCCTGAAGGAACAGCCGATCAGCGCGGCGGCCGCCGCCATGCAGCCGATCGCAAAGACGCCCGCGACGGGGAAGGGGAAAAGCGCGGAAAGCCTGCCGGTCAGCGCGGCGAGGGGCTTTGATACATGGCGGTACAGAAACAGCGCGAACGGCCCGGAAAGGCGCTCGGCCGCCCAAAGCGGCAGCACGGTCGCGGGCGGGATAAAACAGCGCTTCTCGCTCATTGTGACAGACCACCTCCCGCCGCGTATATTATCTCACATCATGATGCCGTTTTCAAAGGCAATTCCTGGCTGTCGCCGCTGAAGGGGCAGGGGAGCGCAACGCGCTATCAGGGCCGTCTCATTTGATTCAGTAAATTGGAGTTTGTTGAAGCGATAAAACCTTGCCTTCCCCTTCGAGGGGAAGGTGCCTCGTGAGAGGCGGATGAGGTGTTAGCCCGGCTCTTTGCTGTCTATCGCAATAGGATGCTGGTCGCGACGATAACACCTCATCA
>JAFZRB010000120.1 GCA_017620115.1 Clostridia bacterium
AAGGCTTCGGCGTGCTGGACGGCGCGGTGGACGGCTCGTTCGGCCGCGGCACGGAAGCCGCCGTGACCCTTCTGGCCGACCGCATGCGCGAGGCGCTCCCCGGCTGCGAGCCCATGGTGTCCGGAACGGTCAACGCGGCGTACTGGCGCAACATGCTGGCGTATATGGACTGGCTGTTCTGACGCGCGAGGCGCGGCGCCTGAAATGCAGATCAATAACCTCCGCGGGGCGTCGGGTCGAACGATCCGCCGCCCCGCGGCCTGTGTCTGCGGGAGGAAAGCGGCCCTGAAATGTTAATTCTCGCCGCAGCGCCGCATATGCCTTGACAGCACACGCCCGTCTGAATATAATAATCATATGAGCAGATATTCAAGTGTTCATAGGAGGATACCATGGAACAGGAATACATGCCGCAAACCGGGGACGCGCGCGGCGAATGCGACACGCTGCCCGACGACGAAATCCTCTACGACCTGGCGGAGCTGTTCAAGGTGTTCGGCGACACCACGCGCGTGAAGATACTGTACGTGCTCTTCGAGAGCGAGCTGTGCGTGAACGACATCGCGCTGCGGCTCACCATGACGCCCTCGGCGGTCAGCCACCAGCTGCGCATCCTCAAGACCTCGAAGCTGGTGAAGTTCCGCCGCGAAGGCAAAACCGTTTACTACTCCCTGGATGACGACCACGTGCGCTCCATGATCGCCATGGGGCTGGAACACATCACCGAATAGCGGGAAAAGCCCGCAGGATTACCCATCGAAAGAGCAGAGAGGAGTCGTTCCCATGAAGAAGAAGTTCAAAATCGAGGTTGACTGCGCCAACTGCGCCGCGAAGATGGAGGAAGCCGTGAAAAAGGTGCCCGGCGTCGTGGACGCCACGGTGAGCTTCATGACCCAGAAGCTGGCCGTCGAGGCCGAGGACGGGCGCTTCGACGCCATCATGCAGGACGTGGTGAAGGCCTGCAAGAAGGTCGAGCCGGACTGCGAAATCTATCTGAAATAGCACACCCTTCGGGCCCGGCTTCGTCCGCGGCCCGTTTTTCAGGGTGCGCGGCGATTCGGATTCACTTTTGATATGACGTTCCGGGAGGATCATTATCACTTATTGCGGAGGAAATGGCTCATGGATACGTTTTCGGACGCGTTGCTCAGTTCAATATCAAACCGAATTCCCCGGGAATATGATTGGTTTGCTCCGCTGATCGGAGATTGGGACTGCGATTATTATGATGAGCTGATCGACAATAAAAAGCGCCATGTGAAAGGCGAATGGATCTTCCGCCGCATTCTGGAAGGGACCGGCGTGCAGGATGTGTTTATTTTCCCCTCCAGGAGCACAAAGGAAACCAATCCGCAGCCCGATGGGGAATACGGAACTTCTCTTCGCATGTTCAACGGGAATCAGCGTTGCTACGACGTGGTTTACACCTGCGCGGGAACCATGAAGAGGCTTTGTTTCAAAAAGGAAGGAAACCGATTGGTCGGAAAAGTACTGGATGAAGACTCCGCATACTGGGTGTTTTCCGATATGACAGGCGACAGCTTTCATTGGGAATATGTGACGCTGAATCCGGACGATTCCCGCAATCTGATCTGTGAGATTTTTGGAAAACGGATATGAGTTGACAGTCGGTAAATCCGGAAGTTACAGCTCCGCAAATCTCAACGGAAAGCAGGCCGTCCTATGAACAAAAAACAAAAAAACGTCCTCATCCGCATTATCGCGGCGGCGGCGCTGACCGTCGCGCTGCATTTCGTTCCCGTCGAGGGCATTTGGCAGCCGGCGCTGTACCTGATCCCCTATTTCATCATCGGCTGGGACGTGCTGCGCAAGGCGTTCCTCGGCATTAAGGGCGGGCAGGTATTCGACGAGAACTTCCTCATGGCGGCGGCCACCATCGGCGCGATGGCGCTGGGCACCTACAGCGAGGCCGTGGAGGTCATGCTGTTCTATCAGATCGGCGAACTGTTCCAGAGCTACGCCGTGGGCAAAAGCCGCCAGTCCATCACCCAGCTGATGGACATCCAGCCCGATTCGGCCAACATCGAGCGGGACGGCGAGTTGGAGACGGTCGACCCGGACGACGTTGAGATCGGCGACGTGATCGTGATCCGGCCCGGCGAGCGCGTGCCGCTGGACGGCGAGGTCATCGAAGGCGTGTCCTCGCTGAACACCAGCGCGCTGACCGGCGAGAGCCTGCCGCGCGACGTGAAGCCAGGCGATGAAATCATCTCCGGCTGCGTCAACGGCGACGGCCTGCTGCGCGTTCGCGTGACGAAGTCCTTCGACGATTCGACGGTGAGCCGCATACTCGATCTGGTTGAAAACTCCAGCCTGAAAAAGGCGAAGGCGGAGAATTTCATCACGAAATTCGCCCGCTGGTACACGCCGGCCGTGTGCCTGGGCGCGCTGCTGCTGGCCCTTGTTCCCCCGCTGTTCCTGGGCGGCTGGGCCGAATGGATCCGCCGCGCGCTCACCTTCCTGGTCATCAGCTGCCCCTGCGCGCTGGTCATCAGCATTCCGCTGTCGTTCTTCGGCGGCATCGGCGGCGCGAGCAGGGCGGGCATCCTGGTGAAAGGCGGCAACTATCTGGAGGCACTCTCCGCCACGCGCACCATCGTGTTCGACAAGACCGGCACGCTTACCCGCGGCGTGTTCGCCGTGAGCGAGGTGTTTCCGGCAAAGGGCGTCAGCCGCGAACAGCTGCTGGAGACCGCGGCGCTGGCCGAACTGTATTCCAGTCATCCGATCAGCCGTAGCCTGCGCGAGGCCGTGGGCGCCGCGCTGGACGCAAACCGCGTGGACGAGATGCGCGAGATCGCCGGCGAGGGCCTGACCGCGCACGTAGACAACCGGCTGACGGCAGCGGGCAACGCCAAGCTGATGAAGCGGATGAAGATCGACTTCACGCCCTGCGACAGGCCCGGCACAGTGGTTTACGTAGCCGTGGAGGGCCAGTTCCTCGGCGCGGCGCTCATCAGCGATCAGGTGAAGCCCACGGCGCGGCGCGCGATGGACGACCTGCGCGCGCAGGGCATTCGCACGGTCATGCTGACCGGTGACGCCGAGCGCATCGCGCAGGCGGTCGGTCAGGAGCTGGGATTGGACGAGATCCACGCGGAGCTGCTGCCCGCCGACAAGGTGACGCGCGTGGAGGCGCTGCTGGCCGCCAAGCCGCCGCGCAGCATGCTGGCCTTCGTGGGCGACGGCATCAACGACGCGCCCGTGCTCACCCGCGCGGACATCGGCATCGCCATGGGCGGCATCGGCAGCGACGCCGCCATCGAGGCCGCCGACATCGTCCTGATGGATGACGATCCGGCCAAGATATCCCTGGCCATGCGCATTTCACGCAAGTGCCTGCGCATCGTGCGCGAGAACATCGCCTTCGCGCTGGCCGTGAAGGCCGCCTGCCTGATTCTCGGCGCGCTGGGCGTGACGGGTATGCAGGCCGCCATCTTCGCGGACGTGGGCGTCATGGTGCTGGCCGTGCTCAACGCCACGCGCACGCTGGGCGGAACGAAATAGCGCGCGGCAAACCGCAACAAACCCCCCGGACGCCGTCCGGGGGGTTTGTGATAAGGAACTCTGTTACTGCGCGTTCACGCGGGCCTGAATCGTGCCGGCGCTCATGGAAGCGGCGGTGGCGACGGCCGCCTGATGCGCGGCGTCGACCTTGTCGCTGCTGTGCGTGCGGCTGTTCAGGAAGTGGATGCAGGTGTGACCGTCCATGTTGTTGCCGGAGATGCTGCTGTTGCCGTGCGGCATGCCGTTGATGGAAGCCGCCAGCGACGTGCCGTCGGACAGCGTCACGATCACGGCCCTGCGCGTCCACGCCCACTGCAGCCCATAGATCCGGTACATCTGCCAGGTGTCGAAAGCCGTAACCGGCTCGACGTCGGCGTGGTTATAGCCGCCGCGGCGTTTCACCTGATAGCTGATGCCCGTCTCGACATCCGTCACGATGGCCTGCGCGCCATCGCAGAATATGCCGGTCTGGCGGTTAAAGTACTTGTCGCCCGCCGAAGAGAAGAAGTCGATGTTGCGGATGGATCTGATCACCGGATGATACGCCGTGCCGTCGGTCGTGGCCGGCGCGACGTCCGCGCTTCCGGTCATGCTGCCGGCCGCGCTGATGGCGCCGGTCGTATAGATAAGGCTCAGCGTCTTCGGACCGGCGATGCCATCCGCCTCCAGGCCGTTGGAATTCTGGAACCACATCACGGCTTCGGTCACGTCGCTGGTGTAGGTCTCGAGCGGCTCGCCGCTCAGATAGCCCAGCTGAACCAGCCGCTTGGTGAGCAGCAGAATCTGCTCGCCGGTGTTGTTCGGATAGAGGATAATGTCTGTGCTCGCCGCCGCGTATTCCTCCAGCTCGGCGTTCTGCGCCGCCCAGCGCGCCTGAACCTGCGCTTCCAGATCGCTGGCGAAGAGCAGCCGCTGCATCTCGACGGTGGCGGTGTTGCCGTCGCCGGTCATGCAGGCGTAGCTCAGGAAGGAGCAAACGGCGTCGGCGGTCTTCGAATAGTAGTTGCCCGTGGCGTCGCAGGACAGGAAGCCCAGCGCCTTGAGCCGCTGCTGAAGCGCCGAGACGGCTTCGTTATTCGTGAGGCCGTAGGTCAATTCCGTGTAGACGGGCTCAGCCGTGGACTCTTCCACAGCCGGCTCACTCGTGGGCTCCTCGCCCGGTTCGGGCGTCGCCTCGAGGCTCGTACCGAAGGCGGGGGCGTTGTTCGCATAGAGGATGCGCAGCATGGCCGTAGTCGCGACCTTGCCATCCACCTCGAAGCCGATAGCCTCCTGGAACGCCGCGACGGCGCGGCTGGTGGCGGAATAATAGTTGCCGGTCGCCACGTCGGTATAGTAGCCCAACCGGGACAGGCGGCGCTGCATCAGGCGGACCTGATCGTTGTTTTCCATGCCGTAGCTCAGCTCGCCGTAGCTGGCGCTCAGGCTGTAGGCGTTCGGCGCGTCCGCGGCAAACAGGCGCTCCTGCATCTCCACGGTGGCGACCTTGCCGTTCACCGCAAGGCCGGCCGCCCGCTGGAAGAGTTCCACGGCGGTGATAGTCACGTTGTAGTAGCCGCCGGTGGCGTTGCCCGCGAAGAAGCCCAGCTCCTTCAGGCGCTTCTGCATGGCCCGCACGGCTTCGTTCTCGACATAGGCGCGCAGCTCGGTATAGGCCGCGGGCGTTCCCGTCTGGCCGCTTTCGTCGGCTGAGGCGGGCGCGGGCGTCGCGGTGGGATCCGCGTCGACGATGACCGGCGCTTTCAGGGGATCGACGGTTTCCGAAACGGCGCTGGGCGCGGCCTGGGAATACAGGAGGTTCAGCATCTCGACCGAAGCGGTCTTGCCGTCGACGGGCAGTCCCGCCTTGGCCTGGAACGCCGCCACGGCTTCTTTCGTCTGACTCCAGTAGCCGCCGCTCGCGCCGCCGCCGAAGAAGCCCAGCTCCTTCAGGCGCTTCTGCATGCGCCTGACCGCGTCGCTGCCTTCCATGGCGTAATGCAGCTCGAAAATTTCGCTTTCATAGACGGGCGTGGCGGGCGCGGGCGTGGTTTCGACCGGCGCCACCGTTTCGACGGTCTGGCCGGATCCGCCGCCATTGCCCGTGCCGAACAGCAGGGCCTGCATCTCGGCGGTGGCGACCTTGCCGTTCACCGGCAGGCCGACGCTGGCCTGATAAAGCGCCACGGCTTCCTTCGTCTGATCCCAATAGCCGCCGGTGGCGCTGCTGGAGAGATAGCCCAGCTCGATCAGGCGGCGCTGCATCTGCCTCACGCCTTCGTCGTCTTTCATGCCATATTTGAGTTCAATATAATTATCAGCGCCGGCGTCGCCGTCCGCGGCGGCCGCTGAAGTGAGGAACAGGGCCGCGCAAAGCAGCGCGCACAAAAACCGGCGCGTCAATCCGCGTTTCATCGGATGGGTACACCTTCTTTCCAGATGATACTACCTTACACGTCATTATATGACAAATCCATTACGCTGTCAAGCTTCGACTTAACAATTCCCCTCGCATTTTCACAAGATTTATCACAAACCTTGTTATTTGACAGTCATTTTTCATAATCATCGTTTATTTTACGTTCTTTTAACTCAATTCGGCCCTTTTTTCGGCCGCGGAGGCCGCGCGCTGTCTGGGCAGGAAGCCGCTGAACACCGTTTCGCGCTCGTCCGAGGTCAGGCTGAGGGATCCGCCCGCTTCGTCCATGATGCCGCGCACGATGGACAGGCCCATGCCGCGCCCCTCGCCCTTGGTCGAAAAGCCGCGCTGGAAAATACGTTCCGCGATGTTCTCGGGAATCATGGGCCCGTTGTTGGACACGGCGAACTCGTAGCCGTGCAGCGACTCGCTCAGGCGTATGGTCAGCGCAGGATCCGGCGCGGCGCGCAGCGCGTCCATGGCGTTGTCGATCAGGTTGCCCAGCACGCGGCACATGGCCCAGCTCTCCACGGAAAGGTCGGCCCAGGCCGATTCGATCTGCAGCGAGACTTTGATGCCCCGGCTCTCGCCGTCGGACACCTTGGCCGCCAGCAGCGCGTTGATGGCGGGATGGGCGGTCTTGAGCGCGCGGCTGACGCGGCGGATATCGCCGTAGACGCGCTCGATGTAATCGCCCGCCTCGCCGTACTCCTCAAGCTCAATCAGGCTGTAAACCACCTGCAGGTGGTTCATGAAATCGTGCCGCTGGGCGCGCAGGGTGCCGTTGAGCGTTTCGAGCTGGTCGTAAGCCTCTTCGAGCATATCGGCCTCATCGGCCATGCGGCGGGTCGAGAACGCCTCGCGGATGTCGAGCGCGGCGCCCCAGGACACGATGAGCGTCATCGTGCACATGAGCGCCTGCTCCGGCAGGCCAACGAAGGCGTGTCCGCCCGTCAGCAGCGACAGAAGCGCGAGCGTCACCGCGCCCGCGATCTGCAGCGAGTTGATCACGACGGTATAGACCAGCGCCTTCTTCAGATTGATAAAGCGACGAACGCGACGCGCCATGAGCCGATTCCTCCCGCACGATTACTCTGTATGCGATAAACCGCCATTTTATGATATTCTATCACAATTCGCCGGAATTGGCAATCTGCCGGGTATTTACAGGAAAGCGAACCTGTGTTATCATCTTTACAAACAGGAAGCGCGTTTCCTCATCGCCGATCATGAACAGGAGGTGTTCCCCCCTTGCAGGCATTCAACCCATATCTTCCCAGCTGGGAATACACGCCGGACGGCGAGCCGCACGTATTCGACGGCCGCGTGTATGTCTACGGCTCGCACGACCGCTTCCGCGGCCACGTTTACTGCCTGAACGACTACGTGTGCTGGTCCGCGCCGGAGGACGATCTGACCGACTGGCGCTATGAGGGCGTGATCTATGGAAAGACCGACGATCCCGACAACCGGGACGGCGAAGGCTGCCTGTTCGCGCCGGACGTGACAAAAGGCCCGGACGGGCGGTATTACCTTTATTATGTCCTGAGCAATAGGGGCTACGTCTCCGTGGCGGTATGCGACACCCCGGCGGGGCGTTATGAATACCTGGGCAACGTGCGCTATGAAGACGGCGCGCGGCTGGGCGAGCGCGAAGGCGACGAACCGCAGTTTGATCCCGGCGTGCTCACCGAAGGCGACGTCACATACATGTACACGGGCTTCTGCGGCCCGTGGGACAGGTCGCGCACGGGCCCCATGATGACCGTGCTCGGCCCGGATATGCTCACCGTGAAGGAAGCGCCCGTCACCATCATGCCCAGCGCGCCTTACGCGAAGGGCACCCAGTGGGAGGGCCACGAGTTCTTCGAGGCGTCCTCCATCCGGAAGTTCAACGGCACGTATTACTTCGTGTATTCCTCCGTCGTGATGCACGAGCTGTGCTACGCCACGAGCAAATATCCCGGCCGCGATTTCAAATACGGCGGCGTGCTGGTGAGCAACTGCGATCTGCACATTGGCTCATACAAGCCCGCTCAGAAGCCCATGTATTACGGCGCGAACAACCATGGCGGCCTCGCGAAGATCGGCGACGCGTACTACATCTTCTACCACCGCCACACCGACGGCACGAACTACAGCCGCCAAGGCATGGCCGAACGCGTCGCGCTGCTGCCGGACGGAAGCATCCCGCAGGTCGAGATGACCTCCTGCGGGCTGAACGGCGGCCCGCTGGCGGGCAAGGGAACCTATCCCGCCCACATCGCCTGCAACCTGTTCACCCGCGTGGACAGCGTATACACGGGCGGCTCGGGCGGCAACGGCTTCTGGATGGACGCCCGCTTCCCAAAGATCACCCAGGACGGCCGCGACGGCGACGAGGAGCCGGGCTACATCGCCAACATGACCGAGGGCGCCACCTGCGGCTTCAAGTATTTCGACTGCCGGGGCGTGACGCGCGTGGGCATCCGCGCGCGGGGCTACGCGGGCGGATACTTCGCCGTGAAAACCTCTTGGGATGGACCGGAGCTGGGCTGCATCCCCGTGCGTTTCACCAACCTCTGGACGGATTACGCTGCGGACATCGCGATTCCCGACGGCGTTCAGGCCATCTACATCGCCTACCACGGCGCGGGCAGCGCGCAGCTGGCCTCCTTCACGCTGGCCTGACGCACAAACAACGATATGGAAAGGATGACAGCCATGTTGAAAACCTTCGAGCCGACCTTTGAATCCCTCCGCCAGTACAGCGCGCCGGAATGGTTCCGCGACGCCAAGTTCGGCATCTGGAGCCACTGGGGCCCGCAGAGCGTGCCCATGTTCGGCGACTGGTACGCCCGCAACATGTACATTCAGGGCACGCCGCAGTATGAGTACCACGTGCGGCACTACGGCCATCCCTCGAAATTCGGCTATAAGGATCTGGTTCAGCTGTGGAAGGCCGAGCGCTTCGATCCGGAGGCGCTGATGGACAAGTATGTCAAGGCCGGCGCGCGCTACTTCGTGGCCCAGGCCACGCACCACGACCACTTCTTCAACTACGCCTCCTCCGTCAACCGCATGAACAGCGTGAACGTGGGCCCGCACAAGGACATCCTGGCGCTGTGGAAGGCCGCCGCGGACAGGCATCATCTGCCCTTCGGCATCACCGAGCACCTGGGCGCGTCGTTCTCATGGTGGCGCGTGAACAAGGGCTGCGACTCAACCGGCCCCTACGCCGGCGTGCCCTACGACGGCAATGACCCCGCTTACCGCGATTTCTACTTCGACAACTACGAGCACGGCACGGACAACCCAAAGGAAGCCCGCCCCTGGTATACCGCCAACCCGGCGTATCACGCCTACTGGCTGAAGGCCGTGAACGAGATGATCGACACCTTCAAGCCGGAGATCCTCTATTCGGACGGCGCGCTGCCCTTCGGCGGCCACTGGCTGGGCCAGCAGGAGGCCATCGTCGAGGCCGACTACAGCGAGGGCCTGCAGGCCGTGGCGCGGCTGTACAACGCCTCCATCGGGAAGCACGGCTCCAACCAGGCGGTGTATCTGCAGAAGGACAGGCGGCCGGAAATCTATTCGGTGGGCGTCTTGGACATCGAAAAGAGCCAGCTGCCCGGCATCGCGGCAGCCCCTTGGCACACGGACACCTGCATCGGCAACTGGTTCTACGACGTGCACCATCCCTATAAGCAGCCCGACCAGATCGTCGAAATGCTCATCGACATCATCTCCAAGAACGGCTGCATGCTGCTCAACGTGCTGCAGCGGCCGGACGGAACCATCGACGAGGACGCGGATTTCATCCTGAACGAGCTGGCCGGCTGGTTCGCGGTGAACGCGGAGGCGGTATACGGCACCCGCCCGTGGCGCGTGTTCGGCGAGGGCGAGACCCGCGTGAGGATCGAAGGCTTCCGCGAGGACAAGACCGACTGGACACGCAGCGATTTCCGCTTCACACAGAAGGACGGCGCGGTGTACGCCTTCATGATGGGCATAAAACCCGGCGAGACGGCCGTGCTGCGCAGCTTCGCAGGGCAGGAGATCCACTCCGTGGCGCTGCTGGGCGCGGGCGAGCTGCCTTTCCACAACGAGTACGGCGTGCTGTCCGTGCCGCTGCCCGAGCGCATGCCCGCGAAGTACACCGGCGTGCTCAAGATCCGCTGAGCGAACACCGGCGGCGCGCGCAAAGCGTTTCCCCTGAGGAAAACAGGCCCCTCCTTTCCCGCCCGTCGCGGGAAAAGGAGGGGCTTTACTGTCTGAGGATGTTTACCCTTTCGGCGTTTCGCGGGCCGTCATGGCCTCTGCGCGCTGCCGTCGCCGTCGGGCTTCCGGTTCAGGAATTCCAGCAGGCTGCCTGTGCCGATCTGCATGAAGCGGCCCAGCAGATTCCAGATCATGCGGCCGGCCGCCGGGTCGATGCGGCGCGTGGCCTCCAGGATCGCTGCGGCGCTGGCGCGCACGTTGCGGCGCATGTCGCTCAGAACCACCGCGTTGGTGGATTGCAGTATGTCGAACAGCGTGTTGACGAACACGCGGCGCTGTTCCGGGGTGCACTGGCTGAGCCAGGTGTTCAGCGTCTGGTCGATCGCCTCGCTGCCGCGGTCCAGCTGATCCATTTCCACGAACCGCGGGCCCTTCACCTGCCAGGTGAGGGCGTCGTGCTGGCTGATGCCGCCCAGCGCGGTCGACTTCACCACCGTATACGCGGGATGATACGCCAGCAGCATGCCCACGATGGAGGCCTGCGGCACAAAGGAACGGATGCGCTCCCGGATGCGCGCGTAGCCCTCCGAGCGCGCGGAAGCCTCGTCCAGCCCCGGGCCGTCGAAGCTGTAGACAGCGGTTATGCGCCGCTGCACCGCCTCCGGGGCGTTCATGGCGGCGTACACGGCCAAGTTCCCGCCCTTGCTGTGCCCCGCCAGGCGCAGCGGGCCCTCCGTGCGCGCCGCGAGCCGTTCGAGATACTGAAGCGCCGCGGCCTGCGCGGGCACGGGCGTCTCGAACGCCATCATGAAATCCTCCTTCCAGCCCACGATCGTGGAATCGGTGCCCCGGAAGGCCACGAAACGGCTCCCGTCCGGGGCGTCGGCCGTGACGGCGGCAAACTGGATGCCGCGCGCCTCGTCCACCTCGTTCACGAAATCGTGGAACGCCATACGCCCGAATCGCGGCGCGGTGGCCATGGCGTCGAGCAGGGCGCGCCTGTCCGCGGCGCGCTGACTGTCCTGCCGGGCCGGCGGCAGCGCGGGCAGCATCTCCCCCAGCGACCAGCGCGCGCCGGGCGTCGCCGCGTCGGGGAAGTCGTTATAGCAGCAGGTGGCCATGATGAGCGCGTCGACGTCGTTCCAGCCGTCCGCCGTCACCGGCAGATCGCCGCGCCAGGCCAGGTAATCAATTATATTCGCCATGAAACAGCTCCTTCGGAAGAGTCACGGGCGCGTGAATCACAGGTTGTCCCGGATGTATTTCGCAAAGTGCGGGAACTCCTCTTCCGGGCCGCGCAGATCCGGATGCCAGGCTTTTTCCCATTCGAGCGACACATAGCCGGCGTAGCCGTCCTTTTCCAGCGCGCGCAGGATGGGCAGCAGCGGAATATCGCCCTCGCCCGTCGGGCACAGCCGGAACGAGCCGTCCGCCTGGCGCACGTGATCCTTGAAGTGCACGTGCCTCACCAGCGGGCGGATCGCCGCGTAGAACTCGGGCCAGTTGTCGCCGTAGACCTTATCGCTGTGGGCCACGTCCCACAGCACGCCGTAATTGTCCCGCTGAACCCGCTCAGCCACGGCCAGCACGCGATGCGCGCGGTTGAAATCGCCGTGCACCTCCTGCACCACCGTCACGCCCGTGCCCGCGGCGTAGTCGCACAGCGCGCGCGCGCCCTCGGCGACGCGGGCGATGATCACGTTCTCGTCGTCGTCCGGCCCGATCCTGTCGCCGAACACGCGCACGAAGCCCATGCCCAGCGCGTGCGCCACGTCGATGGCCGCCCGGCCGTCCGCCAGCGCGCCTTCGAACTTGTCCGGATCGTGGAACGAAGCGGAAGAGCCGAAGCCGATGAGCTTCACGCCCGCCGCCTCCGCCATATGCCGCGCCGCCTGCTGGCGGCCAACGGCGAAGCACGGGATCCTGTCGGCCTTCATTTCGCCTTCTATGCCGCGCACCTCGACGCCCGCGTAGCCGTCCTTCTTCGCTTCCTCCAGCACCCGCTCATAACTCCATTCGGGGCAGCCAAGCGTGGAAAATGAGAGTTTCATCATCCGTTACCTCCTTCAATACGTCGTCCGCATCGCCTATCAGAGAAACATTTCCAAATACCTGCGATAAGTCGTGAATCCCGCCGCTTCGTAAAACGCGAGCGCGTCCCGGTTGAATTCCCACATGTTCAGCTCGATCCTGTGAAAGCCCTTTTCCTTCGCGTATTCGCGGATAAAGGCCACCATCTCCAGGCCGACGCCCCGCCGGCGGTACGCCTCGTCCACGCCGAACTCGTCGACGTCCAGAAAATCCCTCGCGAAGGAAAAGGGGCTTTCCGGCTTGATGATATGATGAAGAACGGCGTAGCCGCGGAGAACGCCGTCCCGCTCGCAGACAGCGATCTCCTGCGCCGGGTCGTTCCAGATCGTGAAGATATGATCCTGCAGCGCCTGGGAGAATCCGGGCTTGAACACCTCCGGTTTCCCGGCCACATGGATGTCGTTGACCTGCTTCCGCAGCTCGTTGACGCGGGGAAGCTCATCTTCCCTCGCAAAACGCGTGCTCATCGCGGGCGCCTCGCCTTCAAATATAATATGTCATGGGTGTATTGTACCACAGATGGCGGCGGGTTTCAACGGGGGATCGTTTTGACGCCCATGTTTTCAAAATTTTGCTTGACAGAAACACGTTCTTCCTCTATACTAAGATGGTTGTTCTGCAAAATACGTGTTTTCGGACACATAAATTGAAAGGGTGTATTTTTTATGGCAGCTTCCGTTCGTACTTACCAGCCCAAAAAGCGTCAGCGTTCCAAGGTTCATGGCTTCCGCGCGCGCATGAAGACCAAGACCGGCCGCCGCGTGCTCAAGACCCGTCGTCTGCGCGGCCGCAAGGTGCTGACCGTCTGATCCCGGTGAAAACAGCAGACAGCAACTCAGGCATAAGCCCCGTCCCGCCTCATGGGGCGCGGGCTTTGGTTCATGTATACCGTTTGGGCCGGCGTTACTCGCTGGGCCGCAACAAACAGTATACCTACGTCTACCGCCGCGGCAAGTCCTTTCCGGGACACCGCATGGTGCTCGTCTATCTGAAAGCCCGCGAGCTGAAAGTGGGCTTTTCGGTGTCTTCGAAAGTCGGCAACGCGGTCACGCGCAACCGGCTCAGGCGGCGCATGAAGGAGGATTTCCGCATGCTCCGGCCAAGGCTCGCGCCCGGCAAGTATATCTTCGTCGCACGCGGGGCGGCGGCCGCGTCGGATTCCGCCGCCATGGGCCGCGAAATGTACGCCCTGCTCAGGAAAGCCGGGCTTTTCCTGCCTCCGGAGGCGACCTGTAATGCGTGAAGCCGGCAAAAAGGTCATGCTGGGCATGATCCGCTTCTATCGCGGGGCCATCAGCCCCTACACGCCCGCCGCCTGCCGCTATACGCCGACCTGCTCGGCCTACGCGCAGGAGGCCATCGAGAAATACGGCGCCCGCAAGGGCGGATATCTGGCCGCGAAGAGGATCCTCCGCTGCCATCCGTTCCATCCCGGCGGGTACGATCCGGTGCCGTAACTGAGTTTCCGCGACGACTGCGCCGCAGGGCGCATACTGTTCTTCACAGGAGGAAACCACATGCGATTTGGTCCCATTGGCGATTTGCTTCGCTGGATCCTGGATTTGATCTATTCGCTGGTCGGCAATTACGGCTGGTCAGTGCTCATTTTTACCCTGCTCATCCGCATCTTCCTCATGCCGCTTGACATCAAGAGCAAGCGCAGCATGAAAAAGATGCAGGCCGTTCAGCCCCGCATCGACGAGCTGAACAAGAAATACGCCAACGACAAGGACAAGCTGAACAAGAAGATGCAGGAGCTGTATCAGAAGGAAAAGATCAGCCCCCTGTCAGGCTGTCTGCCCATGCTGATCCAGATGCCCATCCTGTTCGCCATGTTCGCCGTCATGCGCGAAATCGCGGACGAGGAAACCGTGGCCATGATCCTGAACATCAAGGAAAACATTGAAGCCGGCATCGCGAACTTCAAGCCGCAGCTGCAGAGCATCCTGTGGATCAAGAACGTGTTCCAGCCCGATTCCTTCATGTCCACCGTGGTGCCCGCCGCCGGCGACGCGCTCGCCACCATCACCAAGGCCAGCGGTAATATGACCGTCGAGATGATCGAAGCCGCCAAAGCCTTCCTGCAGACCGACGCCTACCGCACCTGGGCCGACGCCTATGGCAACGCCATCGTGTACAGCGCGCCTCTGCTCATGTGGACTATCAGCATTCCCCAGGTGTTCAACGGCCTCTTCCTGCTGCCCATCCTGTCCGCCGTGAGCCAGTTCTTCTCGAACAAGATCATGAGCGCGGGCCAGCAGCAGACCGCTTCCCAGCAGCAGAACAGCAGCAACGCGATCATGAAGTGGTTCTTCCCCATCTTCTCGCTGTGGATCTGCGCCAGCTCCAACGCCGCGTTCGCGCTGTACTGGGTGTTCATCAACCTCTTCCAGATCATTCAGCAGTACATCATTGGCAAGCTCATTGACCGTTCAGACGCAAAGAAAATGCTCGTTGAGGAGGCAGAAACCAAATGAGATCTATTGAAAAGACCGGCAAAAAAACCGAAGACGCCATCAATGCCGGTCTGAAAGAGCTGGGCTGCGACCTGGCCGACGTGACCATCGATATACTCGACGCGGGAAGCCCCGGACTGTTCGGCATGTTCGGCCGCCTGGCCAAGGTACGCCTGACCGTGAAGGAAGCCGATCCCGACCTGGATTTTGAAATGCCCACTTTCTCGCTGAACGCGCAGAAAACCAAAACCGTCCGCAAGAGCGACACGGCCCGCAAAGCCGAAGACGCCGAAAAGCCCGTCCGCAGAGCACCTGAGAGCCCAAAGGCGGAAGAAACCGCCGCCGAGGCCGTGAAGAACGAAACGACCGAAGCGCCCGCGAAGGCGGAAAAGCCCGAAAAGAGCGAAAAGGCGGCGTCCCCGCGACGCGCCGAGAGAAGCGGAAGGCGCGAACGGGCCGAGCGCCCCGAAAAGGCAGAACGCCCCGCGCCAAAGCCCGAGGCC
>JAFZRB010000016.1 GCA_017620115.1 Clostridia bacterium
ATAGGGTGCACCCTATGATATACTATAATCGTTCCAGGGGGAACGGAAAGGAGGCAAGGCCCATGAAGCGCTCAGAGCGAAGGAGCCGCAAGCAGGATGCCCTGGCCAAGGTGATCATCCTGCTCACGGCGATCATCAACCTCATCTCAGCGCTGATCAACCTGATCAAGCGGCTGCTGGAATGAGGCGAGGCGGGGAGAAATCCCCGCCAAGATGATAGCACGGCGCGGCAGGGGCTGTCAAGATAAGAAATGAGCGAAGGAGGGAAGCAAGCATGGATGCCTTGATGCTCGGGCTGGAGATCACCAGCATCGTTTTGGACATCGCGGTGATCGTGATCGTTGCGAGGAGTCTGATCCGCATGAAGGGGAGGAAATGAAAAAAAGCTTGGAAAGGGGGTTGACTTTTGATTCCCATTAGTGTATTATACTTATGGGAATCAAAAGTGAGGTGATTCAATGAGTCCCAGAACAGGACGTCCGACAGAGAATCCGAAAAAGCATCAGATCATGGTACGGCTGGACGAAGAAACGGAACAAATTGTGAATGATTACTGTGAGCAGGAGAATGTGACAAAGGCGGAAGCCATGAGAAGAGGCGCAAGGAAACTGAAGGACGACATGAAAAAATGAGAATCGTGCCAGCCCGCAAAGCAACACGATTCTCATGAGACACCCGGAGGCAGCGCCTCAAGGTAAATCCATTATACCACAGGCGCGCCTCCAAGACAAGAGCGAAAAAAGAACGGAGGCAAAGAAAAATGGAAGAGCTGAGGATGGAGATCTGGAATAAGCTGGAATGCGCGGACGGGGAGCTGAGGAACCTGTGCACCGTGCTGCAGATGATGGCGAGCGCCTTCGGCGAGGCCTACGCCAACGGGGAAGAGATGGCCGAGGTGCTGGAGCACGTGAGGGACAGCATCGGCAGCGTGAGGGCCGTGC
The DNA here is from genome assembly GCA_017620115.1 of Clostridia bacterium. Taxonomy (GTDB): domain Bacteria; phylum Bacillota; class Clostridia; order Christensenellales; family Aristaeellaceae; genus Firm-10. The sequence goes on from JAFZRB010000016.1 coordinate 942, forward strand.
TGGACGACGCCACCGACGCGGTGAGAAGGATGAAGAGCGCCGCGGCGTGAAGCCAAAGGCTACAGACGACTATTGCGAATTGAGGGGCGTTATTCGCCAATGATGGCGGGTAACGCCCCTCGTTTTCGCCCTTACGGGCCATTATTATACTCCCACCCCTTGGCCCTCAGAAAAGGGCAGGGCGTCCGGAAACGGGAGATGTTTTTGAGCAGGATCGACGCAGAGGCGCGGGAAAAGCGGCTTCAGATTTCGATTCTGACGGGTTTTTCCGCGATTAGACGGGCAAATGGCCATGCGAAGACAGACAAGCGGCTCAGAAGCGACGTGAGCGAACGCGCTCAGGCCGCGCAGAGGCGGCCAGGACGGGGCAGGGAAGCGGAACGGGGAAGGATAAGGGCAGCCGCCGACAGGACGGCGGGACGAGGAGGGAAAGCGGTCGGCGGCGCGCGCTGCGGCGTGATCCTGGCCACGCGGCAGCGGCCGACAGGGACGGAAGGAAAGACGGCTCGACATGCGGGAGCATCGCGCTTAATATGGGGAGCGGGTAACACGGACATGGAGAGAAAAGATTTGATTTGGGATTTGACGCAGCTTAAGGAGACAACGCACGCAACCAAAGAGCCGAAAGAGGCGGGCATGGGGCAGGGAAGGACATCCCCCCCACGCAAAAAAATTTTCAAAATGGAAACACGACACCGGCGAAGGCCAGTCGTTCATAACATGTCAAGTCAAACAATCAAGGGGGTATTAAACACATAATTACACTCAATTACACTTTATTTTCTGAATGTGTAATTAAATCAATAAGAGTTATATATATGGAGGGAAATCAAAGATTACACTAATTACATCAATTACACAAAATATAAGCAAGAGTAAGAAATAACCTACTGAATCTGTTTCAAAAGTCCCCTTGTCCCCAATGTGTCCCCAGTACTATGTATAACCATGGGAGCAACCAATATAACAGTGGAAAGGACACAAAAAAAGCAGGCGATTCATGGTTAAAACCGCCTACTTTTCAGTCGAGGTGACAGGATTTGAACCTGCGACCTTTTGGTCCCGAACCAAACGCGCTACCAAACTGCGCTACACCTCGACGGTGGAGCCAATGAAGGGACTCGAACCCTTGACCTGCGGTTTACGAAACCGCTGCTCTGCCAGCTGAGCTACATTGGCATTGCCAACATTTAAGAATTATAGCACGTCCATCGCGTTTTGTCTAGGGGTATTTTTCTGATTTTTCCGTTTCTTATCATTCGAGCGGACGTCCGCGGAACGTTCGCCGGAACGCCTTCACCACCGGGCGAGCGCTTCCCATTTCTGCAGCGATTCGATCATGTAGCCAGCGATGTCCATACCGAACAGTTCCGTGAGGAACGCGCGGCCGGCAACCTCGCCGAAGCGGCCGCTGCCCAGCAGACGCCCGTCCTTCATGAACAGCGCGCGGTCGGTGAGGCGCAGCGCCAGGTTCATGTCGTGGAAGACGCCCACGACGGAATGCTTTCCGTCGGCCGTCCAGTCCTTCAGGTAGTCGATCAGCTCGACCTGATGGCGGATATCCAGGTGATTGGTCGGTTCGTCGAGCAGGATGGCGTCCGGTTCCTGTGCCAGCGTGTGCGCCAGGAAGACGCGCTGGCATTGGCCGCCGGAGAGCTCGCTCACCAGCCGGTTGCGCAGGTCGCTCAAGCCAGTGGAGGCAAGACATCGCTCAACCGCCTCGCGGTCGCGCGCGCCGACGCCGCCGAACGGCCCGCGCTTCATGTGCTGATAGCGGCCGAGCATCACGGTGTCGTAGACGGTATAGGGAAAGTAAATGGTGTTGATCTGGCTCATAACGGCGATTTTTGCCGCGATTTTGCGCCGGGGCAGCGTCTCAAGTCGCGCTCCGTCCAGCAGCACCTCGCCGGTGTGGGGAATGAGTCCGCTCATGGCTCGCAGGAGCGTGGTTTTGCCGCAGCCGTTCGGACCGAGCAGGCAGTAATTGACGCCCGTCTCGAAGCGGAAGGAGACGTCGTGGATCACGTCGCGTCCGCCATAGCCGGCGCATACGCGCTTCAATTCAATCATGGCGCGCGCCTCCCCTCCGGCGGAAGTAGATCCAGGCGAAGAACGGCGCGCCGACCAATGCCGTGATCGCCCCAACGGGCAGCTCGCGGGGCGACATGACGGTGCGGGCGATCAGGTCGGCCAGCACCATGAACCCGCCGCCAAGCAAGGCGTTCATGGGCAGGGCGACGCGGTGCCGGCTCCCGAACAGCCGGCGCGTAACATGGGGCACGATGAGGTCGGCAAAGCCGATGATGCCCGCGAAAGACACCGCCGCGCCCGTGAGCAGCGTGGAGAGCAGCAGCAGCACCGTCTTGACGCGCTTCAGCTCCACGCCAGCTGAGAGCGCCTGTTCCTCTCCGAAGGTCATCAGATCCATCTCCCGCGAGAAGCCGGTCAGCAGCGCCAGGCAGACGACGAGCGCCGCGCCGACGATGCCGCAGGCGCGCCATTTCATATCGCCGAAGGAGCCCATCTGCCAGAACACCAGCAGGCGCAGGTGGTCGCCTGAGAGCGAGGTCAGGATGGTGAGGAATGCGTTCACGAACAGCCCCAGCACCATGCCGGTGAGGATGATCGTGACGTTTTCCATGTTCCTGTCGAAACGCACGGCCAGACCCATGGCCAGGAACACCGTGGCAATGCCGCCAATAAAGCCAGCCGCGGGCCGGGTGAGCGACGGAAAAAACGGCAGCGCGAACCCGGATAGGATCACTGCCGCCGTGGCGAGGGACGCGCCTGAAGAGACGCCCAGCGTGTAGCTGGACGCCAGGGGATTGCGCAGCACGGACTGCATGACGGCGCCGCTGACGGACAGCGCGGCGCCCACCAGGAACGCCGCGACGACGCGCGGCAAACGAATCGTCCACAAAATGGATACGGCCACGTTCGAGATATGCTCCGGCAGAGCGAACCCGAACAGACGGTATCCGAGGATGGACAGCGTATCGCTGAGGCTGAGCCCGGCGCTGCCGATCACCGTGCCCATCATCAGGCAGGCGGCGCAGAAAACGGCGCTCAGCAGCGCCTTCATGCGGGTCGTCATACGTTTACTTGCTCAGCGCCGCATAGGCGTCGGGATACACGGCCAGCGCCATGTCGCGCAGCGCCTCGACGATGTGCTGGTTGGGCTGGTTGCTGGTCTGGCTGGAGATGGGATAGACGGCCTTGTTCGCCACGGCGGTCACATCGCCCCAGCCCTCGCGGGAGAGGATCTCGCCGACGGGGTCGTCGATGTAGTCGGTGCTGGTGAGGATGACGTCGGGATTGAGGGACAGCGCGGCCTCTTCGCTCACGAACACCCAGTCGCTCTGGCCGTCCAGAACGTTCACCGCGCCGATGAGCTCGATCATTTCGTCCAGGAAGGTGTGGTCGCCGGGGCCGTAGATGTAGGGCAGCGCGCTGATCTCGAACAGCACGGTCTTCTTGTCCTCGATGGTCTTGCCGATGGCGGCGATTTCATCGATTGCGTCGTCCATCTCTGCCAGGATCTCCGCGCCTTTTTCTTCGGCGTTCATCACGTCGGCGATGAAGGCGATGTCCTCACGGATGTCCTCGATGCTGTAGGAAGAGGGGATGACCGCCACGCAGGCGCCCAGGTCGATGAGCGTCTGGAAGGGGTTTTCGCCCTCGGCGAAGCTCATGCCGGTCACGAAGATGACGTCGGGCTCCAGCAGCGCCAGCGCCTCGTTGTCGGGGGTCATCATGTCGTACTGCAGGAGGCCGGCGACCTCTTCGAAGTACAGGGGGGAATAGGTGTCCACCGCGACCAGCTTGTCGGCCAGTCCCAGATCGATGATGATCTGCGTGGTTGAGGGAGCCAGCGCGACGACGCGGTTCACCTCGGCGGGCAGGCTGATTTCATTGCCGGCGCGGTCGATCGTGGGCTGCGCCTCGGGCAGGGCTTCGGCCAGCGCGGCGGTGAGGCTCAGCGCGAGAAGCGCCAGAACGAGGGCGAGTATACGGCGTGTGTTCTTCATGGGATCGGATCCTTTCTGTATTATATTTCCGAACTGACTGCAAAGAACACACGCTCACACCGCTCCGATGCCGGGAGCGTTTTCGTGTGCTTCGGAACGGGCCGTATTCTGACTTGAAGCTCTTCGCCCGCGTTTTTTCCTTCGCCTGCCGGCCGAAGAAAAACAGAACACGGTCGGATTCGCCTCATCCCGCCTTCTCGGGGCGCGCCCCAATGGCTGCGTTCGCGCGTGGGATGATGCTCGCTTGTCACAGCAGCGGTCCTGTCGGAGAATTACACTCCTGTTCCGCGCGCCGAGGCGCGCATGCCCGTTCCGCCTTTGTATTCAGTGATCGGCTGAAACGTGCTTATTCTATCACACGGCTCGCCCGCGCACAAGCGCGATTGTGTTATTCATGCAATTCCGGGGCCGGGTGTATTTTTGAGACGGGAAAACCGACATTTGAGCGACTGCCCATTGCGGCGGACGCTTCCGTGTGGTATAGTAACACCGACGGCTGAGGAAAACGACCGGATACAAAGGAGGAAGAAACGATGCAGGAATTCTTCACGAATCACATTGGCGCGCTCATCGGACTGATCGCGGCGGGAGTCGCCGTGCTGCTGTTCGTGCTGGGCTATCTCAAGGCGCCGCCGGACACGGCCTACATCATCTCAGGTCTGGGCAAGAAGCGTATCCTGATCGGTAAAGCGGGCTGGCGCGTGCCCTTCCTTGAAAGGGTCGACAAGATCTCGCTACAGGTAATGACGGTGGACGTCAAGACCAGCGAGGCCGTGCCCACGAACGAATTCATCAACGTGATGGTGGACGGCGTGGCGAACGTGAAGGTGTCCAGCGACCCGACGCTTCTGCAGCGCGCGGCCGAATCGCTGCTGGGTATGAAGCAGCCGCAGCTCATCGCCATGGTGACGCAGGTGCTCGAGGGCAACATGCGCGAGATCGTGGGCTCGGTTGGCCTGAAGGAAATGGTGCAGGACCGCCAGGGCGTGGCCAAGAAGATCACCGAGAACGTGGTGCCGGACATGCAGAAGCTGGGCATTGAAGTGGTCAACTTCAACATCCAGAACTTCCGCGACAACGCGGGCACCATCGAGAACATGGGTATCGACAACGTTGAGCAGATCCGCAAGAACGCGCAGATCGCCAAGGCGAACGCCCAGCGCGATATCGCCATCGCCACCGCGCAGGCGCAGCAGGAAGCCAACGCCGTGAAGGTGGACGCCGACAAGAAGATCGCCGAACAGAACGCCGAGCTTTCCGTGCAGCAGGCCGAGATGCAGGTGCGCGCCGATACCAAGAAGGCCGAGGCCGACGCCGCCTATTCCATCCAGCAGGAGAGCCAGCGCAAGACCATCGAGATCACCCGCGCCAATGCGGACATCGCCCGGCGCGAGAAGGAGACCGAGCTGGCCGAGCGGGAGATCGCCATCAAGGAGCGCAAGCTGGACGCGGAGATCAAGAAGGCCGCCGACGCCCGCAAGTATCAGGCGGAGCGCGAGGCGGAGGCCGAACTGGTGCGCCGCCAGCGCGAGGCCGAGGCGCAGAAATACGAGGCGCTGCAGCAGGCGGAGGCCCGCAAGGCCGAGGCCGACGCCGCCCGCTACGCCATGGAGCAGGAGGCGGAGGGCATCCGCGCCAGAGGTCTGGCCGAGGCGGAGGCCATCGAGAAGAAGGCCGAGGCGCAGAAGCGCATGGGCGAAGCCTCCATCATCGAGATGTACCTCGCGGCGCTGCCCGAGGTGGTGAAGAACGCCGCGCAGCCCCTCACGCAGACCGACAAGATCGTGATGTACGGCGACGGCAACGCCACCAAGATGGTGCGCGACGTGATGAACTCCTCCAACCAGGTGCTCGAGGGGCTGAAGGAATCCACCGGCATCGACCTGGCCGGGCTTCTGGCCGGCTACGCGGGCGGGAGAATCGCCTCAAAGAGCGAAACAAACGAAACGCAGGAATAAACTGACGAATCGGCGCGGGGAGCCATGCGCTCTCCGCGCCTGCTTTACAGACATGAAGGAGGCTGTAAAACATGACGGGCTTTGATATGGGCGGTCGTCTGCCTATCTTCGGGCGGGTGGGTGAGATGACGCCGGGCGGTATCGTTATGGGGGTCATTCTGCTGGTAATCGCGGCGGCGGCGGTGATATTCGCCGTCCGCGCGCGTATGAACGGCGCTCGAAGGCTGGAACTGACCATGAAAGCCACCGTGGCGGAAAAGCGCGAGACGGGGGATGTCTGCCGCGTCACCTTCGCGCTGCCGGAGGGCGAAGAAGTGACGCTGAAGCTTTCCATTACGGAGGCGGCTCTTCTGCGGGAAGGCCAGGCAGGGGAGCTGACCATGCGGGGCAAAGAGTTCATATCGTTTCGTTGACGGCTCGAAAGGGTAGTGATAATTATTTCAGTTTTTTTCCGCCATTTCTGCAAGGTTTTTTCTCAAATTTGTAGCTTTTATTCGCTTTGTTATAGGTCTGGTATTGACATCGGAAAGGGGATATAATATAATATACAGGAAATAAAATGGATTCACGGAGGCGTCTTCTATGGTTGCAACCGGCTCAACCCGGAAAAAAGTAAGCTGGCGTTCCGACGTCGTGAAGCGCCTCAAGCGCTACTGGCAGCTGTACCTGCTCGTTCTGCCGCCCATCGTGACGACGTTCATATGGCATTATATTCCGCTGTACGGCGTGGTGATCGCCTTTAAGGATTACAAGCCCAAGCTGGGCATCCTGGGCAGTCCGTGGTACGGCTTCAAGCACTTCGAGTGGTTCTTCAATCGCCCGAGTTTCTGGCAGATCCTCTGGAACACGGTGCGCATTTCGCTCTATTCGTTCTGCACCTTCCCCTGCGCGATCATCTTCGCGCTGATGATCAACGAGCTGACCAGTCCCAAATACAAGAAGACCGTTCAGATGATCAGTTACATGCCGCATTTCATCTCCACGGTGGTTGTGTGCGCCATGATCCACATGTTCTTCAACGCCTCCGACGGCATCGTGAACAACGCCATCAAGGCGCTGGGCGGCGAGCCGATCGCGTTCCTGTATAAACCAAACGTGTTCGACCACCTGTACGTGTGGAGCGGCGTGTGGCAGGGCCTCGGATGGGGCACCATCATCTATCTGGCCAACCTGGCCAACGTCTCGCCCGATCTCATCGAGGCCGCCAGGCTGGACGGCGCCAGCCGCATGGATATCGTGCGGCATATAAACATTCCCACGATCATGCCCACCATCGTCATCATGCTGATCCTGCGCGTGGGCGGCATCCTGGGCGTGGGCTTTGAAAAGGTGTTCCTGCTGCAGACGCAGCGCAACATTTCCGCAAGCCGCGTCATTTCGACCTACGTCTACGAGCTGACGCTGGGCGCGGGCGGCTCCACCTCTTATTGGGATACTTCCGCGGCCATCGGCCTGTTCAACACGATCATCAACCTCATCCTGATCATCATCACGAACACCATCGCGCGCAAGGTGTCCGATGTGGCTCTGTGGTAAGGGAAGGGAGGAGACTATTATGACGACCGCTCCCGTAAAGCTTCCCGCCAAGCGCAGCCGCATCAAGCGCTCGCGGGCCGACGTGGTTTTCGATGTTGTCAACATCATCCTGGTGGGGCTCATAACGCTCACGATGATCTATCCCATGTGGTACGTGCTGATCGTGTCCTTCGCCACGCCCGAAGAGGCGGCGCTGGGCAAGCTGTACTTCTGGCCGAAGACGTTCTCCATCGAAGCGTATCAGAAGGTGTTTGAAACCAAATCCATCTGGATCGGCTACGCGAACACCATCCTGTATACCGTTTGTCACACGCTGTATGTGCTGATTCTGACCATTCCCTCGGCCTACGCGCTCTCGAAGAAGCAGCTGCCAGGCCGCGTGGTCATCACTTGGTATTTCTTCATCACCATGTTCCTCTCCGGCGGCCTGATTCCCAGCTACCTGCTGAACAAGAGTCTGGGCCTCATCAACACCCGCTGGATCATGATTCTAGGCATGGGCGTGGGATATTCGAACCTCGTCATCACGCGCACCTTCTTCCAGACGTCGATTCCGCTGGAGGTGTACGAATCAGCCTATATCGACGGCGCCTCCGAATGGCAGACGTTCCTGCGCATCGCGGTGCCGCTGTCCGGCGCGATCATCGCCGTCATGGCTCTGTACGCCGCGGTGGGCACTTGGGGAAGCTGGTACACGGCCTTCATCTACATCACCAACCAGACCAAGTGGCCGCTGCAGCTGCGGCTCAGACAGATCCTGATTGAGAACCAGACGCAGTCGCTGGACATCCAGCAGATGACCCAGGAAGACATCGAGATGATGCAGCATCAGGCGTTCCTGATGTTCACCACCAAATACGCCATCATCTTCATCGCCTGCCTGCCCATGCTGATTCTCTATCCCTTCATTCAGAAGTATTTTGTCAAGGGCGTCATGATCGGCTCGCTGAAGGGCTGACGCCACGCATTCATCCGAACTCAAAGGCCGCGTGGCCTTGAGAAATAAAGAAAGGGGTTCCGGAACTATGAAGAAACTGATCAGGATCCTCCTCGTTCTCGTCCTCGCGCTGGGTATGTGCTCCTTCGCGTCTGCCGAAGGCAGCAAGTACTATGGCGGCTACGATGACACCATCGACGCCACCATCGTCGTGTATCAGCGCTCCAGCCAGGGCGACGCCTCCAACATCTGGTGGTGGGATTTCTGCCGCGAGTATTTCGGCATCAATTTCACCGTCACCCAGTCCAGCGACTCCACCACGCTGAAGAGCACGATGTTCGCCTCCGGCGACATGGTTGACGTGTTCTATCAGTTCTTTATGAGCAGTGGCCTGGTCGTCGA
>JAFZRB010000121.1 GCA_017620115.1 Clostridia bacterium
GATGCGCTCCTTCTCCGCGGTTATTCTGGTGATGTTTTCCTCATAGGTGGTCATGTCGTGCTCCATATCCGCCATGACGAGGCTGAGGTTCTCCACCTCGTCGTGGGTGTGGATGTTCAGCGCGGCGAAGTGATCCGTATCCGCCGCCCCGGCGCGCTTGTCCCGCGCATAGTCCACGGCGGCGTCCGCGATGGCGTTGATGGGCGTCACGAGCGTCCTCTTCATGCGGCGCGTCAGAAGACACCCCATGATCAGAATGGCTGCCAGAATGGCCGTTACATATTGCAGCGTGAAGCTCCGGATGCCATGCAGCGCGTCTTCGGCGCGAATCATCACGAACAGCACGCCCGCCAAAGGGTCGCCTTCCCGGATGAAAGCGCCGCTCACGCAGATTACGCCTCTCTGGGGCAGATAATAATAGATACGGGGAAACTCGTTCTCTCCCTGTCTGAAGAAGAAACGCTGGATCCAGCCGGGAACGCCGACCTGTTTTCCCACCGGATAGGCGTGCCCGGGTCTCGGATCGGTATCCGCAACGAATACCACTTTGCCGGTCTGCTCGTCGGGCACGGCAAAGAAGAAGTCGGACATCTGTTCCGTTCGGTTGGCGCAGAGGATTTCCAGCATTCTCTGATAGCCATCGTCCCCGCTGATTTCGGCAAAGCTTGCGCTGTCCGCGTCCGGCTTTTGGCCGGAGAGACTGCGGTAAATATCCATCGTCCAGGCGGAATAAACGCCGGGATCTACCTCGTCGCGCACCAGGGACAGGATGTTTTGCGCCGTATCGTATGCCTCTTTCATGGACTGCTGGGCCGCCGCGTTCAGATACATGCCAAAACCGATCAAAAAGCACACCAGCCCGAGAATGACGGAATGAACGACGGAAAGGCGAAACACGCGCGCAGCCAGCGAGTGATGCCTTCGTTCACGCGCGCTCATATCCTTTATGCTCTTGCCGCCCATAGCATTTCCCTTCTTCCGGATAACATCGGTGACTCAGTGTCTCGGTACGCTATCTCATCAAACGGTTCTCTTCGCCAAAAATGCGCTTGTATTTCTTCTTTGGCCTGTCTCATCAGAAGCTGACATTCAGGTTTTCCACTGTGTCAATGACCACAACGCAGTCCTCGTTCACGGCCTGCATGACCAGCTTCATGATGTTCTCCGGGATGGCCATGCAGCCGCCGGTGTAAGGCTTCTTCACGCCGAAGCAGTGCAGGAAGATCGCAGAGCCGCGTCCCGGTGCGCCCTCCTCGTTGAAGCTGATGTTCAGGCAATACTGATACTCATAGTCGTAATCCACGATGTGCTCGCTGTTGCTCATGTCCAGATCGGGATAGTCGTTGATGTTCACCATCTCGTTGTAGTGTTCGTTCTCGTCGCCCGACCAGTAGATGTCCTCGTCCACCTGAATGTACTCCATCTGGCAGCCGGGGTCTGCGGCGATGCCGAAGGCCTTGTTGAAGCGGTACACGCCGATGGGCGTCTGGCCGCAGCCCTCCGCGTGATCCGCGTCCAGGCACAGGCCGTTTTTGCCCACAAAGCCGGGGGTGGAGAGTATCTGCATCCATTTGCCGTCCTCGTCCTTCATGTGCAGCGAGACCGTCGCGGTGGTCTTGTCCATGCCCATGCCGGCCACGACGAACAACTGCGCCACGCTTTCATCCTGCGCCTGGGGCAGATTCGTCACCCATTCGGGAGACTCGACCGGGCGGGGCACGGAGGAATACAGGTCGCCGAAGAACCAGCTGAGCAGGTCCTCGCCATAATCGTAATCCGAATCGTCATAAGCGGAGATGGCCTGATAGCCTATGCCGCTGCACCATGCGGCCTTCACGGTCATGCCGTTCACCAGCTCGTAAGGATCGGCTTCTTCATCGTCGATGATCTCCTCGAACTCGAAGGCGTAGTCGAACAGGCCGTTTTCCATGAAGAACACGGTCTCCTCATCCGAATAGCTGTAGCCGTTCACTTCAAAGCCCTGCGCCAGCACGTCCTCGCCTTTCATGCCCACGAAGGCGTCCAGCTCCTCCTGGGAGATCATCTCATCGGACAGGTCTTCAACACTCACGACTGGCAGATCTTCAATCAGGACGCGGAAGTTCTGCTCGTAGTCGTCGTCAAACTCCAGATCCCACAGGGCGTTGTAGATCTCCTCCGTCATCTCGGCGGTCACGCGAACCGGCACGCCGTCCAGGATATAGCCGTAGACATAGCGCGTCGGGCTGTAGTTTGACGAGCTGTTTTCAGCGCCCAGGTCGAGGTAGTCGCCCAGCGTGCCCAGTTCCGCGCCTTCCGGCTCCGCGTCGCCCTGCGTGGGGACATACACCATTTCCGCGACGGCCGTCAGGTCAAGGCCGTCCGGATCGACCGTATACACGGACAGGGAGTACATCAGGCCGGGCGCGAGGTCATACCACTGGCACAGTTCCACCCATTCCTCGCTTCCCGTCTGATACTGGCCGATCGTTCCCTCACAGTGGCCGATGGTGACGCTCTCCTCGTTCTCCCAGCCGTAATACATCCCGGAGATGTTCTCCAGCTGGCCCGCCTCCAGCGCGGCGGGCTTGACGCGGGCGCAATACTCGTCGCCATCCAGCGTGAACTGCATCTCGGCGAGGCCCTCGCTCTCGAGCCAGCGATATACGACTTCCTCCGCGCCATCCGGCACGCCGAAGGGAACGCCCGATACCTGCTCGAGCTCGTCCTTCGTCATGTCTGCCCACGGGTTGGCCATCCCGAGCGTTCCCTCGCCGGCATCCACGGGCACGCGATCCTCCGCCAGCTCCTCCAGCCAGTGGAACTCGCCGGTCTTGACCACGTCCTCGCCGTAGATGGTCTTCCAGTCATCCCGCATGGAGATGACCTGATAGCCCGCAGCGGCCCACTTATCCGCGAGAGCAGCGCCCTTTTCAGGATTTCCGTAGTCGCGCACGTCGTCGTCCGCCACCAGCATGAAGGCCATGCTGCGGTAGGGGTTGTTGCCGATCACGTAGTTGTGCATGCTGGTGTCGCCGCTGGAGTTGCCGAAGGACAGCACCGGCCGCTGGCCGATCTCCTGGGCGATCTGCAGAACCTTGTTCGTCTTGAGGTTCTTGACGAGCAGTTTGTCCGTTCGCACCACATCCTCGCCGATGGAGAAGGTATGGTTCAGCCCTTCCTCCTCGCCCTGTTCCGTGGCCTCCAGCTGCACGTCCATGCCGATGACGTTGTTGTAGGGGATGTCCAGCATGCCCTCGATGAACACGCGGCAGATGAACCGGTCGGAGCCGGAGCAGACGTAGCAGGTGAAGCCGTTTTCCTGCAAATACTCCACCACCTCCACCATGGGCAGGTAGAAGCACTCCGCGTAGGTCATGCCCTCGAAGCCGTCCGCTTCCCGGATGAGAATCCTCGTCACGAAGTCGGCGAACTCATTGAGCGTCATGCCCGCGTAGGCCCGCGCCGCCTGGATGGCGTGCTGCATGGGCATGTCAGCCGGGAAGGAGTTGTCCAGCGCGCAGTCACGAAGCAGCCTTCCCACATTCAGCATCTCAGCGTCGGGCTGGCAGTCCGGGTCCTTCAAAATGCGCCAGGCCAGCATGTAGTACTCGAGGTACGTCGGGTACAGCTCGCCCATCAGCGTGCCGTCCATGTCGAACACAGCGATGCGGTCCGCCTTCTCGATGAAATTCGGGGATTCGAGGTCAGTCACGTCCTCCACGTAGTCGATCAGCGCGTTCAGCGCCGGGGCGTCGGCGTTCCACTGAGTGAAGTATTCCTCATAATCCTCCGCCCCGGTCGTCTCTTCCGCGAAGGCGAATCCGGTCAAGGCCGTCGCCAGGGCCAGAAGCAGCACCATTGTCATTGCCAGTCTTTTCATGTTCGTCTTCCTCCTTCAGTTCTCATTACTGGTTTAGCAAACAGCGATGATTTCTCACCAGCTTGTCTCGTAAGTTACAATGGGAAACCCATTTCCGTCTTTTTCAAAAGTGGCGGAGAAAAAGTGTTCTTTTCCGTCCGGATCGGTGAGGATGATACCGCTGGGTTGATTCGGGTCATTGATGCTGACCGTGATGGTACTTAAGATGATGTCATCACCGATAAACAGGGAGACTGTGCCATTTTCGGGATCTTCCAGGCGAACGGTCCATTCTTCCGTAACCGGGTATTGTTCTTTATCCAAACCGAATGAAACCGCGTACCTATTCCCGTTCATTCCACTGCGGAACTGGAAAAACAGGCAAAAGATAAGCGCGAGCGCCGCGATGCCTGCCGCGATGAAGCGGGGATTCCGCTTGTGCAGAACGCCAAGAATCAACGCCGGCACCGAACCGAAGCAAAACAATGTTGACACCAGGAACCTCGGCGGCGCGATGAGCATATCCCGCAGATAGCCGCATCCAAAGAAGACCAGCATGGCTGTTGCCACGGAAAGAATGAGGGATGCGATCACATCATCTCGCTTGATGAACCAAGCAATAAAGGCTCCCGGGAAGGTGGCGATTGTCCAGCAGAACCAGTATTTGTAATACCCAAACAACCCCCAGCCCATACGATTGAAAGGAACCTGAATCAAATAGACAAGTGGTTGTGAGATCAGGAAATAGACAAAAGTTTTGCAGGCGGCCTCCAATGGCTTATCACAGTTCACGATCACAATGATTGCCAGCACGATCCACGCCTCGAAGGTCACTGCGATCTGCCGGAAAGAAATCCCATCTGGTACCCAAAGCGCGATCAAGCCGGTGACGATCCCGGAAATTAACGCGAAGAGGATCAGCCGGAGCCATGTCATTCTGATTTCGCCAAAGATTCTGTTTTTGACCACTCTACACTCCTCCCATTCCGCCAGGGGATATGGAGATTATACCATCTTTTTCTCCTTTTTTCACTATTCTTTTCGTGCGGACTATGCCGCCGGCTCCAGGGATTCCTCCGCGTCGATGTAACGATAGATGTATTCGTCCGCCAGTTCGTCAAGTCTGCCCGATTCCTTTTCCGCGGCCAGGAACGCGTTAACATAATCCAAAAGGTCCTCGCTGCCCTTCGGCATCAGCGCGCCGAGCTGGCCGCGGGTAAACGGTTCATAAATCAGCGGCGCAGCCAGGCGCTCGTCCTGCCCCACATAATAGCCCGCCTCCATGATCTCCGTGATCATGACATCCGCTTCTCCCTCGGCGACCAGAGCTGGGATCTCCTGATTCACGTCGTGGACGATCAGCGAACAGTCCGGCAGGTTCTCCCGCGCGAATTTCTCGTTCAGCCCGCCCGGATTGACCATCACGCGGACCTCGGGGTGGTTGATGTCGCTGAGGCTCGAATACCTGTCTGCGTCCTCCGCGCGGCACAGGATGGTCTTTCCGTTGCCGAGATAGCCGTCTGTCATCAGCATGGTCTCTTTTCGCGCGTCGGTGATGGTGATCCCGCAGAGGGCCAGGTCGAATTTGCCCGCCATCGTGTCCTCCGTCAGCGTGGGCCAGGAGGTCGGCACATACTCGATTTCAACGCCCAGCGAGGCCGCCAGGTCTTCCGCCAGCGCCGCGTCAAAGCCGACGTATTTGCCCGTTTCCGGATCGAGGTAATTCATTGGATTGTAATCGCCGGTCGCGCCGACGCGAAGTGTGCCGCGCTCCAGGATCGCGTTCAGCGCGTTGCCTGAATGGCTCTGGTCTGACAGTAGGGAATCGCTGTTGATTGGGAAGGTAAAGTAGGTGTCGGGGTAGGGCTCGTCTGCCAGCGTGAAATGCCACCACTCCTCCTCC
>JAFZRB010000122.1 GCA_017620115.1 Clostridia bacterium
GCCCGGTGAACATCGTGGAGCCGAAGCAGTTCAGCGTAAAGCTGCCGGACGTGGTCATCAAAATCGCCCCCGAGCGCGCCGACCTCATCGAGACGCGCGTCATCGACGGCCGGAAGTACCTGCTCATCCTCGCCGAGGAGGGCGTGGAGGTCAACGGCGTGACCATCGCCATCACCGATCCGGAGGAAAGCCCGTTCTGAGGGCCCTTCCGGTATATAAACGAACCCGCCCGCGCATCGCTCGCGGACGGGTTCGTTTTTTTACAGACAAACGTTACGACTCCAGGTCGATTTCCTCGATCAGCACGAGGAACATGTATTCCGAATCGCTGTCGCCGCAGTCGGTCACGGAGACCGTGAAGCCGGGGCAGATGGGATACATGTAAACGTCGTACAGCGTGCCGTCCTCGGCGTTCCAGTTGAAATCGACGAGGGGATAACGGCCGCTGGAGTACATCATGCCGGTGTCGACACCGGCGGTCATATAGGTGTCGCCCATGTAGCACACCTCGTACCAGCCCGCGGGGATGTCGATGTGCGCGATCGCGGACTCGTCGACGCCGAGTATGTAGCTCTTGACGGTCGGGTCGTTCATCTTCTCGGTGATGTAGGCGGAGCGGGCGATGAAGGCCTCGTAGTTCTGCGCCGCGGCGCCGCTCAGGGGCGGCTTCGTCGGGGCCGCGGTGGGAGCGGGCGTCGGCTCCGGACCCATGCGCTTTTCCTGCATGATGAGGTTCAGCTCAACCGAGATGTTGCCCATGGCGACGAGGTCTTCGGTGATCTCGTCCATGACGTTCTGCGTGATGCTGCTGCCCCTCGAGTAGGCGATGTTCAGAAGCGTCTCGGAGATATCATCCAGCACCGCGTCCAGCTGCGCGCTGATCTGGGCGGCTTCCTGCTGGCTCAGCTCCGAGCCGGCGATGGTCAGCGCCAGATCGGCCGCGCGCGTCTGCAGCTCGGTCGCCTGCGAAACGAGGCTGTTCCACGCGCTCTTGGTCATCGAGGCTGAACCGCCGTTCAGCTGGACGGCGACCTCCGACTTCGCGGACATAATCGTCTGCAGCTCGTCGCGGCACGCCTGCAGCCCGGAGGCGGACAGACCTGAGCCCTCGATCAGCCGCTCGTAGGTGGTTTTCTGCGCCATCTGTTCGAGCAGTTCGTCGACGTAGTCCGAAATGTCCCTTTTGGACAGGCTGGTGTATTCCTTGATTGTGTCCTCGAGGCCATACTCGCCCGCCTCGAGCAGCTCCGACAGCGACAGGATGACCGCCGCCTGCGCGGTGTCGTAGCCTTCGGCCAGCAGATCGTCCTCTGTGTAATCGGGCAGCGCGTACGCCGCCTCGCAGCGCGCGCCGACCGGAGCCAGCAGCGCGCAGGCGCACAGAAGTCCGCTCATGATAACGGCTAAAACCTTTCTCACAAAAACTCCTCCGTTCGTCTTTTCGTATCACAATCCCTGTCCGTAGTTCAGCACCGTCACGGGCGCGTGCCTTTGCGCGGGATCGAGCGCGTCCGCGGTCTCGCTTTCCCCGCCCATGGCCGCGAGGAAGGCATCCACGCCGCCCAGCCTGAAGCTGAGGCGGTCGGTGCTGAAGTGCATGGGCACGGTCACGCGCGCGCCGATGCGCTTCGCCAGCGCCGCCGCCTGCGCCGCGTCGATGGTGAACACGCCGCCCACGGGGATCATCAGAACGTCCAGCGCGCCCAGCCGCGCGATGTCCGCGTCCGTGAGGTCGTGGCCCAGGTCGCCCAGGTGAGCCACGCGCGCGCCGTCCGCCTCGATGACGAAGATCACGTTCCTGCCGCGCTTTTTGCCGCCGGCGTCGTCGTGGAAGGAGGGAATGCCCTCTATGCGCACGCCGTCCAGCGCGTAGACACCCGGCTCGCGAATCACCGTTTCCGGCGCGAGCGCGCCGATATAGTTGTGGTCGTGGTGTTCGTGGCTCATGGTGACGATATCCGCCCTGCGCGCGGGCAGCGCGTAGCCCACCGCGGGGTCGAACGGGTCGGTCACCAGGGAGCGGCCGTCGCTTAAGTCGATGCGAAAGCTCGCGTGTCCAATCCAGCTGATTTTCATGATTCATTGCCTCCCATCAGGTCGAGACACAGCCCGCAGGCGTACATCAGGCCGCCGCATTTTTCGCGCAGCGCCACGGCCGCCGCCTGCCGCACCTGTCTTTCGTAGTCGCTTCGATCGTTCAGCTCCAGCCGTTTCATGCCCGCCAGCCAGCAGGCGGTTTCGGCGGCGCAAACCGGCATCCCGCGCCGCTTCGCCAGCTGGCGCGTCAGCTCGCCCGGCCGCGCGAGCCCCTCCGCCCAGCGCTCGAAGGCGGCGGCCCAGCAGACGCCCGGCGCGATGAACAGCGGGCCGCCCCTGTGCGCGACCGTGAGGCCGTCCGCCTCCAGCGCGGCGGCAGCGGCGGCCCAGTTCCCGCATTTCGCGGGCAGGTTGGTAACGTAGAGCGCGCCGCCCCGGTCGCAGCGCAGGAAAGCGCCGGCGGGCGGAAGGGCCGCCTCGAGGCGCGCGCGGATCGGATTCGTCATGCGTCTTCCAGGATGTCCCGGTAGAACGACGTGCCGGGCAGGCTGTTTTCGATGCCCAGCGCGTCCAGCGCCGTGCGGGCGGCGTCCGCGAAGGTGGAGCGCACCCCCAGATCGACGCCCTCCTTCAGGCCCAGGCCCCACACCAGCAGCGGCACGTACTCGCGCGTGTGGTCGGTGGTGGGGAAGCACGGATCGCAGCCGTGATCGGCGGTGATGATGAGCAGGTCGTCCTCGCTCAGCAGGCGGATGATCTCGGGCAGGCGGCGGTCGAACTCCTCCAGCGCGCCGGCGTAGCCCTTCACGTCGTTGCGATGGCCGTACTTCGAGTCGGTATCCACCAGATTGACGAACATCAGGCCGCGCCAGTTGTCTTTTTTCAGGAAGGACACGGTGGAATCGATGCAGGCCGGGTTGCCCGCCGCGTGGTCGGAGCGGGTCAGTCCGCGGTGGTTGAAGATGTCCTCGATCTTGCCCACGCCGATCACGTCCATGCCGGCTTCCTTCACAATGTCCAGCATGGTTTCGCCCATCGGATCGACGGAGAAGTCGCGGCGGTTGTCGGTGCGCGTAAACGAGCCCGGAGCGCCGACGAACGGGCGCGCGATCACGCGGCCCACGGCGTGCTCGCCGGTGAGGATGCGGCGCGCGCGGCGGCAGATATCCCACAGCGTGAGCACCGGCACGACGCCCTCGTGCGCGGCGATCTGGAACACGCTGTCGGCGGAGGTATAAACGATCAGGCTGCCCGTGCGCAGGTGTTCCGGGCCGAGCTCCTCGATGATGGCCGTGCCGGACGCCGGCTTATTGCCGATCACCTTCATGCCGGTCTCTTCCTCGAAGGCGCTGATGACCTCCGGCGGGAAGCCGTTGGGATAAGTGGGAAAGGGTTTGCTGAGCTGGAGGCCCGCCAGCTCCCAGTGGCCGGTCGTCGTATCCTTGCCGGGCGCGGCCTCGGCCATCTTGCCGTAGCAGCCGATGGGGGCTTCGTCGGCGTATTCGCTCCAGCCGCGGATGTTGCCCAGGCCGAGCGTGCTCATATTCGGAAGCGACGGATGCTCCTGCGCAAGCACATGGCCCAGCGTGTCCGAACCGGCGTCGCCGTATTTTCCCGCGTCGGGCAGCTCGCCGATGCCGCAGCCGTCCAGCACGATCATCACGACTCTCTTCATTTTTTTCATAGATTTGCCTCCAGTCTCAGCGCTTCTGTAACGCGCGCTATGAATTCACTGTTTGTGGGCTTGCCGCGCTTCTCGTCGACGGTATTGCCGAACAGCGCGTACTGGCGCTCCATATCGCCCTTCAGCCAGGCCGTTTCGATGGCATGGCGGATGAGGCGCTCCACCGACGCGGCCCCGGCGTTATATTTTTGCGCGATCAGCGGATAGATCATTCGCGTCATCTGCCGGAAGCAGCGCTGGTCGCGGGCGCACAGTTCCACGGCGTCGGTGAGATAGCGAAAGCCCGACACCCGCTCGCTGACGCTCAGCGCGCGCAGCATGGCCTGAACGCGATCCGTCCGCGCGAAATCCGGCGGCAGCCGGTCGGCGACGGTGAGGCGCGCGCACCGGCTCAGGACTTCTTCGACCGACAGGGCGGCGCCGCTCAGGCAGATCGCGCCGTTTTGCGCCGCCCGGCGCACGGCTTCCTCCGGCGCGCCGGGGAACAGCGCCAGCACGGCGGGCGTTTTCGTGAGCGCCATGGCGCGAATGGCCTTCACGACCGCGGCGGCGTCCAGCCCGAACAGCGCCGCGTTGAGCAGCAGCGCGTCCGGCTCATCGCGCGAAACGGCCTCCAGAACGGCCGCCCGTTCTCCGGCGCATGAAACCACGTCGCAGCCCGCCCGGTACAGCGGCGCGCGCAGCGCGCGCATGAGCTCCGGCGTCATCAGGATCCGCGCGTCCGCCATGAACTCGCCCCTCGCTCCAAAGTATGCCGCCTTTTTATATTCTACACGCCCCGCCAAAATCCTGCCGGACGCGCAAAACTTGCGCGCCGAAAGGTCTTGCGCTGCGCGGCCGGTTTATTGTATACTTATCTGGGCTGCTCGCCGTTTCCCACAGGCGCGAACGCGGGATTCACGCCTGTCGGCCGGATCGCCGGTTTCCGGACAGACGGACGTTTAGCATTCTACGGGTACGCCCAGAATATCCTTCGCATGGCCGCGCAGGCCATGATCGACCTGATCCGAAACGACGCCGAAACATGACGCCGGAAGGCGCGGGAGGAAAGCCAGTGGTGATTGTTTTCGTTCTGCTCGCGCTGTTCGCCGCGGGCGGACTGTACAGCGCGCTGGCGGTCAGGCGCTACACGGTGCGCAGCGAAAAGCTCAGCGCGCCCGCGCGGCTGGCCGTCGTGTCCGATCTGCACGCTCAGCGCTATGGAAGCGGCATGCGGCCGCTCATCCGCGCGATCGAGGCTGAGAAGCCCGATCTGGTGATCTTTACGGGCGACCTGTTCAGTAATTTCGACCACGACGCGCCGGTGGAAGAGCTGCTTCGCGGGCTCGGCGGGCGCTGGCCCTGCTATTATGTGACGGGCAACCACGAATGCTGGAGCGGCGACGAGGGCTTCCTGCGCAAAATGGCGATGCTGGAGGAAAACGGCGTTAAAAAGCTCTCCGGCGCGCTGGAGACCGTAACGGCGGGCGGCGCGCGGTTCAACGTCGGCGGTGTCGACGACCCGGACGCGAAGCGCGTCTGCTGCGCGATGGGCGGCTACGACGGCTTCGCCGCGCAGCTCGACCGAGTGAGGGAAGGCGCGGAAAACGGGCTTTTCACCGTGTTCGTCGCGCACCGGCCCGAAATGATCGGCGAGTACGCCGCGAAAGGGTTTGATCTGATCCTCTGCGGCCACGCCCACGGCGGCCAGTGGCGCATTCCGGGGCTTCTGAACGGCGTCTTCGCGCCGGGGCAGGGGCTGTTTCCCCGGTACGCGGGCGGGCTGTACGAGCGCGGCGGATCGACGATGATCGTGAGCCGTGGGCTGCTGCAGTGCGCGCGCGGGCTGCCGCGGTTCTACAACCGGCCGGAGCTGGTGATCGTCGATATCGCGCCGGAAAAGAAAGAAAGAGAGAAGGGAACGCCGTGAAGGAAAAACCGATGCGGATTGAGACGCAGCGGCTGGCGCTTCGGCCCGTCGCCGACGCCGACCGGGCGGACATGTTCCGCATTTTTTCAAACGATTGCGTGAAGAAAACCTACATGCTGCCCGATTTCGACGGCCCGGAAGCCATGGAGAAGCTGCTTCAGCGCTTCGTGGCACTGAGCGCGGATCCCGGCCGGTTCGTATACGGCATTGACCTGGACGGACGGCTGATCGGCTTCCTGAACGAGGTGCAC
>JAFZRB010000123.1 GCA_017620115.1 Clostridia bacterium
ATCGGCGCTCACGCGCTCCACCATGCCGGCCCGGCGGGCCAGCAGCACGACGCCGGAGTCGCAGGCCGCCTTGTACTCGATGCCTGTGCCCACGATGGGGGCCTCGGGAATGAGCAGCGGCACGGCCTGGCGCTGCATGTTGGAGCCCATCAGCGCGCGGGTGGCGTCGTCGTTCTCGAGGAAGGGGATCATGCCGGTGGCCACGGAGACCAGCTGGCGCGGCGACACGTCGATGTAGTCCACGCGGTGGCGCTCGACCTCGGTAATCTCGTCGCGGATGCGGACGGTCACGCGGTCGTTGATGAGGCAGCCGTCTTCGTTGATGGGCTCGCTGGCCTGGGCGATGACGTACTTGTCCTCCTCGTCGGCGGTCATGTAGATGATTTCGTCCAGCACGCGGCTGGTATCCTTGTCGATGCGGCGGTAAGGCGCTTCGATGAAACCGTATTCGTTGATGCGGGCGTAGGTGGCCAGCGAGCCGATCAGGCCGATGTTCGGGCCTTCAGGCGTCTCGATGGGGCAGATGCGCCCGTAGTGGGAGTAGTGCACGTCGCGAACCTCGAAGGAGGCGCGGTCGCGGTTCAGGCCGCCCGGGCCCAGGGCCGACAGACGCCTCTTGTGGGTGAGCTCGGCCAGCGGGTTGGGCTGATCCATGAACTGGCTCAGCTGCGAGGAGCCGAAAAACTCCTTGATCGCGGCGGACATGGGGCGGATGTTGATGAGATCCTGCGGCCGCACCTTGGCGGGATCCTGGGTGGCCATGCGCTCCTTCACGATGCGCTCCAGGCGGGCCAGGCCCACGCGGATCTGGTTCTGCAGAAGCTCGCCCACGCTGCGCAGGCGGCGGTTGCCCAGATGGTCGATGTCGTCCAGTTTGCCCACGCCGTAGGGCAGGGTCACCTGATAGCTCATCGAAGCCACGATGTCGTCGACCAGCACGTGCTTGGGGATCAGCGCGGCGACATTCTCGTCGATGAGGTCGAGCAGCGGCATACCCTCGCTCCGGGCGCGATCGAGCAGCTCGACGAGCGCCGGCATATGAACGCGCTCGTACAGGTCGGGCAGCTTCGCGCCGCTGTCCAGGCGGGCCTTCGCCTCGTCCTTGTACTGGGCGAACAGCTGCGGGTCGTAGTTCTCCAGGAAGGCCTCCATGCGCACGAAGTTGTTGCCCACCACGTGCAGGATGCGGTTCTCGTGATTCACCAGCACGGCGTTGACGCCGGCGTTCTGGATCGCCTCGGCCACGGCCTCGGTGATCTTCTGGCCGGCCGGCGCGAGGATCTCGCCGGTGAAGGGATTCACGACGTCCTCCTCCGGCGTCTCGCCGGCGATGCGCGCCGCGATGGCCAGCTTCTTATTGTATTTATAGCGGCCCACGCGCGCCAGGTCGTAGCGCTTCGGGTCGAAGAACTGCAGGTGCAGAAGGTTCCGCGCGGATTCCACCGTGGCGGGCTCGCCGGGGCGGAGCCGACGGTAGATCTCCTCCAGAGCCTTGTCCTCGCTGTTGGTGGGATCGTGGGCGATGGTGGCGCTCAGGCGTTCGTCCTCGCCCAGCAGGCTGATGATCTCGGCGTTGCTGCCATAGCCCAGCGCGCGCAGCAGCACGGTCATGGGCAGCTTGCGCGTGCGGTCGATGCGCACGGAGAGCACGTCGTTCGGGTCGCACTCGTATTCCAGCCACGCGCCGCGGTTGGGAATCATCTTGGTGGCGTAGGTGTATTTGCCGCTCTTGTCCATGGCGCGCTCGTAGTAAACGCCCGGGGAGCGCACCAGCTGGCTCACGATGACGCGCTCGGCGCCGTTGATGATGAAGGTGCCGTGCTCGGTCATCAGCGGGAAATCGCCGATAAAGACGTCGCTCTGGCGAACGTCCTGCGTTTCCCGGTTTGTCAGGCGCACCGTCACCTTCAGGGGGGCGGCGTAGGTCTGGTCGCGTTCCTTGCAGCGTTCAATGCTGTTCTTGGGCGTCTCGTCCAGCTTGTAGTCCACGAACTCCAGCATCAGGCTGTCGTTGTAGTCCGTGATCGGCGAGACATCCGCCAGAACCTCTTTCAGATCGACATTGAGAAAGTGCTGGTAGGAATTCTTCTGCACTTCGATAAGATCCGGAACACCGAGGGCCTCCTCGATCCTCGCGAAGCTCATCCTCGTGCGCTTGCCCATCTGCACCTCATGGATCATAAAAGCAATCACCCCTCACACAATGATTCAAATCGTTGAAATCCAGCCGCATCGCCCATGCCCGCATCGTAAATTTTCGGATAATTTTCTCTTGCTTTTTCCCGTCGTTTGTCGTATAATAACGATGTTCGCCGGGGCGGCAGGGTTGTCCGCCGCGGCGCGGGAACCAGAGACCGGCAATAAGGCGATATTAATACAATTATTCATAATAGCACCGCTGTGTTTTTTTGTCAACCTCTTTTCCCGGCATGAAACGCCCTGAAAAATGCTTTTGAGGGGTGTTTTTGTTATATTTATCGAGAATTTAACGTGTGATCCGGTTCCGGAACCGGCCTGAACCGTTCTTCCGGGAAAAACCAGCTAATTCTTGAAAATGCAGGAAATAATTCAAGAATTAATAGCTAAGAAATTTTCAATGCAATAACGTGGCCCGGGCGCGGCCAAGTTTTTGCTGCGCGCTTCTTATCAATTTCTAATCCCTTTCACAGCGGATTCGCTTGTTTCCCGCGGGCAATGCGGTATAATAATCCCGTAAGCGAAACAACCGCCGATGAAAAAAGGAGGAACGAATATGGACCTGAATGAAACCATCCGCCGCGCGATCATGGCCGGCGTGGGCGCCGTGTCGCTCACCGTTGAGAAATCCAAGGACATCGCCGACACGCTCGTCAGGAAGGGCGAGGAAGCCACCGCCGGGAAGAACGTCAGCTATGAGCAGCTGCGCGACCAGGTGGCCGAG
>JAFZRB010000124.1 GCA_017620115.1 Clostridia bacterium
AACGGACAGAAATCCATGTTCATTATAACAGCCGCTGCGTAAATATTTCAAGCCCCGTCGCGCTCTTTTCAAATTTGTCCGCCAAAAAAGCGCTTGCGGCGCTGGCGCGGCGGGGAAATCTGCTATATAATAAGGGCAGTATCTTTATCTGGAGGCACGGCATGGATCAGCAAAAACTCATCGCGCTGCTCATGCAGCGGGAATATGTCCCGGGCGAATGGCTCAGCGCGCAGCTGGGCGTCACGCGCGACGGGGTGCGGAAGGCCGTCGAGGAACTCCGCCAGGCGGGCTGGGCGGTCGAATCCGCGCAAGGGCGCGGCTACCGGCTGGTTGCCCCGGAAAACGCGGTGTGGCCCTCGCGCATCCGCGCGCGCCTGCGCACGTCTTGGGCCGGGCGGCGCATCGACTACTTCGACCAGACCGGCTCCACCAACCAGATCGCCCGCGAGCTGGGCGCGCAGAGCCCCGAGCTCGCGCCGCACGGCACGCTGGTGGTGGCCGACGAACAGACCGCGGGCCGCGGTCGCATGGACAGGACGTGGCAGAGCAGACCGGGCGCGTCCGCGCTCATGAGCCTGCTGCTTCGCCCGCGGGCGCTGCCGCCCGCTGAAGCGACGAACATCGTGCTGATCGCGGCGCTGGCCGTGTGCGACGCCTGCCGCTCTTTCGGCGCGGACGCGCTCATCAAGTGGCCCAACGACATCGTGTGCGGCGGCAAAAAACTGTGCGGCATGCTGCTGGATATGAGCGCGGACATGGATGTGGTGCGCTTCGCCGTGGTGGGCGTGGGGCTGAACATCTCGGACTGTCCCCGCTCGCCCGAACTGACCCACGCGGGATGTCTGGAAGAGGCCGCGGGCTGCGCGCTCGACCGCGCGGAGGTCATCGCGCGCTTCCTGGAGGCTTTTGAGCGCTACTACGACCTGTGGGTCCAAAGCGGCCCGCCGGCGATCCTCGCGCCCTACGCCGCGCGCTGCGTCACCCTCGGCAGCCGCGTGCGCGTCGCGGGGCTGAATGACGCTTTCGAGGGCGAAGCCCTGCGCGTCACGCCGGACGGCTCTCTGGCCGTGCGCACGGACGACGGACTTGAGACCATTGTGCGCGCGGGCGACGTGTCGGTGCGCGGCGTGATGGGCTACGTTTGACAAACGGGAGACGGGGAAGATGATACTGGGACTGGGAACGGATCTCATCGACATCGCGCGGATCGAACGGGCGATGGAGCGGCACCCGCGCTTTCTGGAGCGCGTATACACGGAGGCCGAGCGGAGCGCTATCGCGCGGAAGGGCGCGCAGACGGCAGCGGGCTATTTCGCCGCCAAGGAAGCCGTCTCAAAGGCGCTGGGCACGGGTTTCCGCGGCTTCTCGATGGCGGATATTTCCGTTGAACCGGACGAACTGGGCAGACCCGTGGCGCGTCTGTCGGGCGGCGCGCTCAAGCGCATGGAAGCCGTCGGCGGGAAGCGGATGCTCGTCTCCATCTCGCACGCCGGCGGATTCGCCAGCGCCGTGGCGGTGCTGGAGGATTAAAGCCTCTTCCCGCGCAGGTTCTTTTTCACCGCGAACATCACCGGCGGATCGTTGGGCTGATTGAGATACGCGCGGATCATCGCGTCGTACCGCGCGTGCGGCAGGTTCCTAGCCCACTCGAGGAGCATGTCGCGCTCGACGCGGCCTTCCTCGTGCCCCGGATAGGCGCAAATGGTCAGCAGCCCGCCTTCCTTCAATTTGTCCAGCGCGGCGTTCGCCGCGGCGAGCGTGGTGTCCGCCTGCGTGCGCAGCGCCTTGTCCGCGCCGGGCAGCCAGCCCAGGTTGAACACCGCCGCGTCCACCGGTTCCGGCACCAGCTCCCCGATGCGCTCATGCCCGGCATGGAACAAAACGGCGCGCTGCGAAAGTCCCGCTTCCTCCAGCCGAGCGCGCGTGCGCTCCACGGCCTCGCGCTGAATGTCGAACGCGTAAACGCGCCCCGTCCCACCCACCAGCTCCGCCAGCCACAGCGTGTCGTGGCCGTTGCCCATCGTGCCGTCGATGACCCGCGCGCCCTCCCCCACCGCCTGCCTCAGCAGCTCCTCGGCCCAGTGGCGCGCGCTCTTCAAATCAAACGCCATGCGTTTTCCCTCCATCTACCGATCATTCAGCAAGGGGTGCTTTTTATGCTGCCGCTTCTCTCGCCCGATCAGATGTATGCGCTCGAAAAGGACTATTTCGGCACCGGCGCGCCCTCGCTGCCGCTCATGGAGCGCGCTGCCGGGGCGCTCGTCGCCGCTTTCGAGGAGCGCTTCGGCCCGCTCGCCGGACAGTTTGTCGCCGTCGCCTGCGGCGCGGGCAACAACGGCGGCGACGGCTGGGCGTTCGCCCGCCTCGCCGCGGAGAAAGGCGCGCGCATAGCCATACTGGCCATGCGTCCCGTCGAAGCGCTCAGCGGCGACGCCCTCATCTGCGCCCGGCGCGCGCAGGCCGCGCGGCTGCCGATCGTCAGCCGGGCGGACGAGATCGCGCGGCCCGACGTCTGGATCGACGCGCTGTTCGGCATCGGCCTGAACCGCCCGGTTTCCGAGGCGTATGCCGCCGTCATCGGGCGCATCAACGAAGACCGCCGCGCGGGCAGCCGCGTGCTCGCCGTGGACGCCCCCTCCGGGCTCGACCTGGCCACCGGGCACGCGCTGGGCGCGTGCGTTGGGGCGGACGTCACCGTCACGTTTGAGTACCCGAAGCGCGGCCATTTCCTCTTCGACGGGCTCGACCTGTGCGGCGCGGTGGACGTGCGGCCCATCGGCCTGGGCGGCCGGCGGGTGCCGGAAGGCGCGGCGCTGCTCGTTCAGCCGGCCGACGCGCTGCGCGCCATGCCCGTCCGGAAGCGCAACATCCACAAGGGCAGCTGCGGCCACCTGCTCATCGCGGCGGGCTCGCTGGGAATGTGCGGGGCGGCCATGTACGCGGCCAGGGCGGCGCTGCGCATGGGCACGGGCCTGGTGACACTGGCTGCGCCGCGCTGCATCGCGCCGATCCTGCAGGCGCTTGAACCGGGCGCGATGTGCCTGTCCCTACCCGAGGAGAACGGCGCGCTGAGCGCCGAGGCCGCCGGCCCGCTCGCGCAGGCGCTGGCCGGCAAGTCCGCCGCCATCGTCGGCCCCGGACTGGGCCCG
>JAFZRB010000017.1 GCA_017620115.1 Clostridia bacterium
GAATCGTGCACACGCCGCGCTGCAGACGCACCACATGATTGAGCTTCATGCGGTCGCACAGGTCGTCGATGAACGCCTCCAGCGGCTCCACGCGCCCGGCCAGAGCCAGATCGCGCTCGCGGAAGGCGGTCACCGTCATGCTCACGACCTGGCCCATCGCGGCGCAGAGCACGTCCAGCTCGTGTGCGGCGGCAGGCGAGAAATGCACGTCCTTCTCCCGCAGTTCCCGCGCGTTGTCCGCCAGGTTCAGCGCGTGGTCGGAGATGCGCTCGAAATCGGACAGGGTGTGCAGATATTCGGATACGTCGTCGTTCTGGGCGTCGGTCATCTCGCGGCCGGTCAGCTTCACCAGATAGGTGCCCAGGCTGTCCTCGTATTTGTCCACAAGCTCTTCCAGCTCATGAACGCTGTCATAGCCCGCTTCCGAAAAGCCGGAGAGCAGGTTCAATCCCATGTCGATCGCCTTCTCGGCGGCCTCGGCCATCTCGTTGATGGTGAGGCGGCTCTGCTCGATGGCCAGCGCCGGGTGCTGCAGGAAGCGCTCCTCCAGCCGGATGCCGGGATCGGTCTCCGCGCCCTTCTTTGCGGGAACCAGCGCCGCGGTCAGCTTCTCGATCACGCCCGTGAACGGCAGCAGGATCAGCGTCATGGCCAGGCGCAGCGCCGTGTTCACCAGCGCCATGGAGAAGGGGTTCATGATCATCGTCGTGAAGCCGAAGTGCAGCGCGGCGTTCGCGGCGTAGAATATGCACGCCGACAGCGCCACACCCACGCACGTGGCCACGGGATACACCAGCGCCGTGCGCCGGCCGTTCACGTTGGCGCCGACGGCTGAGAACAGCACGGGAACCGAAGCGCCGATGGAGATACCCATCAGCAGCGGCAGAGCCGCGTTGAATGTGATGGCGCCCGTCATGGACAACGCCTGGACGATACCGACGGCCGCCGAGGCGGACTGCAGCATCGCCGTGAACAGCGCGCCTGCCAGGATGCCCGGGAGGGGATGGGTCATTTCGGTCATCATGGTGATGAACCACGCCGCCTCGCCCAGGCCGCGCACGGCGTCGCTCATAACGCTCATGCCCAGCATCAGCACGGCGAAGCCCATCATGATGTCGCCCACGTGGCGCGTCGACTGCTTTTTGGAAAACATGCGCAGCGTGATGCCGACCACGGCCACCAGGCCGGTCAGCGTCGCCGTGGAGGCGAGTTCGGCCATGCCGCTCGCGCCTTCGAGGTAGCTCAGGGAGATGACCCAGCCGGTCACGCTGGTGCCCAGGATCGCGCCCAGGATCACGCTGATGCCCTGCCGCACCTTCATCATGCCCGAGTTCACGAAGCCCACGGTCATCACGGCCGTGGCGCTGGAGGATTGAATGACCGCCGTCACGCCCGTGCCCAGCAGCACGCCGCGCGGCAGAGTGTTGGAAAGGCGGTAGAGGATGGGTTCCAGCTTGTTGCCGGAGACCTTCTTCAGGCCGTCGCCCATGAGGCTCATGCCGAACAGGAACAGCGCGATTCCGCTCAGGAGAGAAATAACGTCAGATATGCTCATTCGGTGAATCACCAGCCTGTCAGTCGGTAATATCTATGCAAGCGCCATCGGCGAGGAATTGAGCGCGCGAACAAAACGGGCGCAGCCGCCGCTGTGCCCGCTTTTTTGCATATGCAGGGGGCACGCACAGCAGAGCCATTCGTGAGTCTCGCAGTTCCGGGCGTGCCGGGACGAACCGTAAAGACGGCGTGATCCCGCGCACAGAACGCGCCTGTTACTCCCTTGCTTGTCGGATTCATTGTATCATTGCGATGTTAATTCAAAGCGGCAGGCGATGACAATTAACCGTAAATCATCAATCCGCCGCGTACACCCTCCGGCCGCCCAGCCAGGTTTCGCGCACCGGGATGCGGCTGAGCTCCTCCGCGGGCGTGTCGAAGGGATTCCCGCCGAGCACCACGAAATCCGCCAGCATGCCCGGCGCGATGCGGCCCTTGCGGTTTTCCTCGAAGCTGGCGCGCGCTCCGGCGCTGGTGTAGCTGTCCAGCGCCTCGCGCACGGTGAACGCCTCGCCCGGCAGATAGGGCTCGCCCCCGCTCAGTGGCGCGCGCGTCACGGCGCACTGGATGCCCCGCAGCGCGTCCGGCAGCTCGACCGGGCAGTCGGTACCGTTGCTCACGGTGAGGCCCATGTTCATCAGCGTCTTCCAGCTGTAGCTGGTGTCGGCCAGGTCGCCCACGCGGGCGCGCACGATGCGGCTGTCGTAGTCCAGGAAGACGGTCTGCGCGTAGATGTGCATGTTGAGCCGCGCCATGCGCTCCAGCTGGTCGCGCCGGGTGATCTGGCAGTGCACGATCCCGTGGCGGCAGTCCGCGCGGGGATGTTTGGCCATGGCCTTCTCAACGGCGTTCAGGACGCGGTCGAGGCAGGCGTCGCCGATGGCGTGGATGGCGACGTTCATCCCGCGTTCATGCGCGCAGCCGATCACCTCGTCCAGCGTCTCCTGCGAATACACCGCCACCCCGCGCGTGGAGGGATCGTCGGCGTAGGGGCGGCTCATGAAGGCCGTGCGGCTTCCCAGCGAGCCGTCGGCCACCATTTTGAGCGGGCCGACGCGGAACATATTATCGCCCGTGCCGGGGGCGTTGCCCGCCCCGATGAATTCCATGAGGCTTCCGGCGTCGCCGAAGTTGCACTGCTCGTTGACGCGCACCGTCAGCTCGCCCGCGGCGATCAGCTCGCGGTAAGCCTCGTTGACCATGCGCCAGGGCGTGGCGTAGTCGTCCGACTGGCAGCTGGTCACGCCGCAGGCGCTGTAGCGGCGGCAAGCCGCGCGGATCATGTCCTTCACGTCTTCTTTGCCCACTTGCGGCATACCGGCCCAGATCAGGCCTATGGCCTCCTCGTAGAGACGGCCGTCCGGCTCGCCGTTTTCCGCGCCGATGACGCCGTTTCCCGGAACCTTCGTATCTGCCGCGAGACCCAGCAGCTCGATGGCCTTCGAGTTGACCACGGCGCAGTGGCCGCAGCAGCGCACCGCCGCCACAGGGTATTCGCGCGATACCTCGTCCAGGTCGAAGCGGTTCGGCATGCGCCGCGTATCGCTGAACAGATCCTGGTTCCAGCCGCGCCCCACCAGCCATCCGCGCTCGTTGGGGCCGTTCGCCGCGAAACCGCGGAAATAGTCGACGAGATCCTTCAGGCTGCCCGTGTGCTCGTTCAGCTTCGCACGGCGCAGCGCCAGCCCGTAGCTCAACAGGTGCATGTGGCTGTCGTTGAAGCCGGCGCACACGAACCGCCCGCCGAGATCGACGCGTCCGTCTTCCGGTCGCGCCAGAGCCAGCGCTTCGGCGTCGCCGCCCGCGAAAATGAATTCATCGCCGTCGACGGCGAACGCCGACGCGAGCGGCCAGCCGCCCGTATAGACCCGGCCGTTGAAAAAAACCGTTCGCATAGATCAGCCCTCCGCCAGTATGGTTTTCAGCGCGCCGCCCAGCGCTTCGCCCAGGCGCTCGGCCTCGCCGGGCTCCACGGGCAGCCGCCTGTAGAGATAGGTGGATTCCAGCGCCGCGTAACCACCCTGGGCGATGTCGTCCTTCGTGGGCAGGTAGCCCAGCATTTCCTCCTGGCAGCCCAGCACCAGCGCGTCCGCGCGGCCTGTGATTTCGCGGATGATCTGGCCGATGCGCGTGTAGCCCTCGAAGGGCATGGACACGATGGGCACGCCGCCCAGGATCACATACCGCGCGCGGATGGCCTCGCGCCCGGTCAGCTCGCCTTCCCGCGCCAGCATGTTCTTCTCCCACACCAGCGCCGGCCGGGCCGCGGGCTTGTCCGCGCCGCCCGCGCGGGCCACGCTGGCCTCGACCGCCGCATGGCGCTCCCCGCGCGTCATGACCACCGTTTTCAGCTCGAAGGGGATCGCGCCGGACTTTATCGTGAGCGGCAGCGGCCTGCCTTCACCGCTGAACACGCCCGCGATGGCCTCCGCGAAGGCCTCGCGCGCCTCGCGTTTCTTCTCGGCGGGGTCGATGTCGCCGCACGCGCCGTTGAGAAAGATCGAACGGCGGCCCGTGGCGTCCACGCGGCGGTTGACCGCGCCGGGATAGTCGGCGGATACGTCCGGAATGACGGCGTTGAACACCGCGTGGCACGCCGCGTTGGAAACGGCGATGGCCGGCGCGCTCCCTCGGGCAATGACGAAGCCGCGGGCCGTGCCGTCCACCGGGCCGTCCTGGATGGCGCGGTTGTAGATGTAGCCGCTGCCCGCGCCCGGCGTCGCGAAGCCGTGTTTCAGCCGGCCCACCGCGTCGCCCTTCTTTTCGGTAGCTGCGCCGCCGCCAAGCTCTCTGCTGAAGAACGACAGGCCGGTTACTTCGTCGAGGTCGTCCGCCGCCAGCTCCGCCGCACGGCTGATCTTTTCGGCCAGGCCGGCGACATAGTTTTCATCCGGCACGCCGCAGCCTTCGTGATCCTTGACCACAGGTCCTGTGTGGGTGTGCACGCTCACCAGCATGACGTCGTCCGGCGCGATGCCCAGCGGCGCGACGCGGTCGAACACCCCGGCGCACACCGTGTCGCTCAGTCCGAGCAGATCGCAGGAGATGATGAGCGAGCGCCTGCCGTCGTCCTCCAGCATCACCGCGCGGGC
>JAFZRB010000125.1 GCA_017620115.1 Clostridia bacterium
AGCGGCGGCACGATGATGGTGTCCATGGGCATATACGACAAGCTCATCTACTGCATCAACCACCTGTTCCGGGAATTCCGGAAATGCGTGCTGACGCTGCTGCCCTACGCCATCGGCATGGTGGCGGCGATCCTTCTGGGCGCCTTCGGGCTCAAGGCCGCCTTCGCCAATTATCCGCTGCCGACCAACACGCTCTTCATCGGCCTGATCCTCGGCTCCATCCCCATGATCCTCCGGCAGATGCGCGGCGAAAAAACGGGCTTCCCGGGGCTGCTGATCTTCCTGCTCTTCTTCGCGGCGGTGGTGGTGCTCAAGCTCATCGAGCGCGAAAACACGGCCGCGCTCGGCACCGGCGTGCTGGATCTGCTGAAATACCTGCTGCTGGGCATGCTCGCCTCGGCGACCATGGTCATCCCCGGCGTATCCGGCTCCATGCTGCTCAAGACCCTGGGCTATTATGAGCCCATCGTCACCGAAACGCTGACCTCGGCCACCTCCGCGCTGGCCCACCGCAGCTGGGATGTCCTCGGACACGACCTGCTCATCCTGGCGCCCTTCGCCATCGGCATCGTGATCGGCGTATTCGCCATCGCGAAGCTCATCGAGGCGCTGATGAAGCGCTGGAAGGGCCTCACCTACTGCGCGATCCTCGGCATGGTGGCCGCCTCGCCCGTGGTGATCCTGATCGACCCGGGCGTGTGGGCCAAGGGCACCGGCTGGCTGCTGATCCTCGTCAGCGTGGCGACCTTCGTGCTGGGCTTCCTGATCGCCACAAAGCTCGGCCGCGAAGAACCCTCCGCCCTGTCCTGAGGGCTTCCGGGTGAAAAAAACGGCGGCAGACATGACAAACCGCTGAAACCTGCGTATCAATCTGCAGAGAGGACAACGAACGATCAAGGTTCAAGGGAGGTACGAACGATGAAGAAGCTTCTGACATGCGTGGTGGCGCTGGCGCTGGTGCTCAGCCTGACGGTGGGCGCGCAGGCCACGGTGCTCAAGGTCGGCTCCCGCGGCAGCGCGGTGCGTCAGCTCCAGCAGGCCCTGAAGGACCTGGACTACGGCGATATCGCGGTGGACGGCGTCTATGGCGAGAAGACCGCCGAGGTCGTGGCCCGCTACCAGATGAACAACGGCCTGAAGGCGGACGGCAAGGCCGGCCCGCGCACACTGGCCAAGCTTTTCGGCTCCTCCACCATCAACAATAACCCCACGAGCGACGGCAAGCTGCGTCCCGGCTCCACCGGCCCTGCCGTGCGCGAGGTGCAGACCCTGCTGAACAAGCACGGCTACAGCGTCGGCCGCGTGGACGGCACCTACGGCCCCAAGACCGAGGCCGCCGTGCGCCTGTTCCAGAGCTACAACGGCCTGGCCGTGGACGGCGTCGTGGGCGATACGACCCTCGCCGCGCTGCGCTCCGCCAACCCGGTGCAGTACAGCGTGCCCGTGCAGTATCCGAAGCTCCGCCGCGGCGATTACGGCGATCCCGTGAAGAAGCTGCAGACCCGCCTGGCCGCCCTGGGCTACTACAAGGGCACCGTATCCGGCTACTACAGCGCTTCCACCGAGGAGGCCGTGATCAATTTCCAGCGCGACAAGGGCCTCCGCGTGGACGGCATCGCCGGCCAGCAGACCCAGACCGTGCTCTACGGCAAATAAGTTCCCTCCGGCATCCCGGCACCTTCCTCCGCGGAAGGTGCTTTTTCATACCCCCCTTCGGGGGTTTCCTGTACAGCCTGCCGCGTCTGCCTGGGATGCGCGCCGGAGCCGCCCCCTTCGCCCCCTTCGGGGGTTTCTTGTACAGCCTGCCGCGTCTGTCGGGGATACGCGCCGGAGCCGCCTTTGCAGCCATCTCCGCCCTTCGGGCACCTCTCCCGGAGGGAGAGGCAAGTCTGCCGTGCTGAAACCGGGCATCTGCAGGCTTTCTCACGACACGGACCGTCATGGCGCCAGCCACAATAGCCGCGACGGTCGCACTCAAGGTCGGTAAGAAACTGGATGCTGCTGCCAACCTGTTCTTCATGGTCTTCCGCTGCTCTTTGCGGATTCTCCGAAGGTTGCTCATTTCAGTCCCTCTTTCTGTCAAATTCAGCGTATCTTCGTGTGCGTCCGTAAGAATGCCAGAATTACGCTATTTGTCATAAATGGATATTCTGTTTATAAATTTTCTACTTATTTCTTTCACATTGTTGTATAATTCAGCTCAATATGGTATGCTAATATAGCCTCATATCAAACACAATTGAACAAGGTGGTGACATCATGAACATCATTCGCGAACTGCGAAAGCGGAAAGGTATGAAGCAGATAGAACTCGCGGCGACTGTTGGCGTTGCTGTTGCGACTGTCAGTGATTGGGAAACGCACAAGAAAGACCCGTCTGGTGAACGCCTGTTGAAACTGTCCGAGTTCTTTGGCGTTGACCCGCTTGTAATTCTTGGAAAAGGCGTTGTGGACCTTACTATCGACGGAAAATTCATTCGAGAACAGCACCAGACAGCCAAGACCATTGAGGCCAAACTCATATCTGCCGGCGTGGACAAGATGTCCGAGGCGGACAGGGTGAAGGCGCTCAACATGATGAAATTAATGTTCGCAGAATACGCAGACTACTTTGAAAACAGGAACGACGATGACGCCCGACATTGAAACCGCTGCCACCAGCGGCGCTATTACATTTTCCATGTTGTACAATCTCCTGTTCAAATGATTCAATCCCTCTTCTTGTCAGTCAGGTCTTCAACGCTGTCTGTTCGTTGTTATCGCTAATCAGTTCATCCACCGTGATTTCAGGGCATTGCTCAGTTTTGATATGTTCCTGAAACTTGGGTCATACTTGCTGGACTCATAGTGGCTGATACATACCCTGGACACGCCGGACATTTCGGACATTTCTTCCCGCATAAGATCACGCTCTTTGCGCAAGTCTTATAGCCGTTCCATAGCTCACGCTCCTTTCTGTTGTTGTGTACCCATCATATATAACTGGATTTTTTTGCTGTTATGTATCAAGTCTGTTATTTTGTCCTTATATCAGATGTGTTACAA
The DNA here is from genome assembly GCA_017620115.1 of Clostridia bacterium. Classification (GTDB taxonomy): domain Bacteria; phylum Bacillota; class Clostridia; order Christensenellales; family Aristaeellaceae; genus Firm-10. The sequence goes on from JAFZRB010000125.1 coordinate 3,046, forward strand.
TATGTTCACCGGAGGCGAAACGTATGAACAATGTGCTGAATCTGAGGCAGAAGATGTCCATGACCCAAGACGAGTTTGCCGATTACTGTAACGTATCCCGCATATCAATTGCGAGATTTGAGACAGGGAGCAATATCAGCAGGGCAAGCGCCGAAAGAATCGCGAAGGCATGCGGCGTTTCGGTTTCCTACGTCCTCGGAGACCTACATGAAACAAACAAACAGGCGCAGGAACAGTACAGCGTGGAGCGCCTGATTGAACTGCTTATGTCTCTTTCTCCTCCTGAGGTTCAGCGGGCGACGGATTTTGTTTTGGGGATAATAGCAGCTGATAAATCTGAATCCTCTGGCTCTCGATGAAGTTGGAGACGATCCTGACCGCTTCTTCCCTCGTCACGCTGTTTCGCTCCTTCTCTGGATGTATAGCAAGATCGCAATAACAATGATTGCATTAGTGCAACATTATTGTGAGACGATTGTAGCTTATCAGCTATTTGTTTCCCATTGCGTTTGTGTTACTTTACTGTAAGGAGGTGATTGTGATGTATATCAATGTCGGAGAGCGAATTCGGGAACTAAGAAAAGCGCGTGGTTTGAATCAGGATCAGCTTGCGGAACTCTCTATGCTGAATCGCGTAACGATTGCCAAGTATGAATCCGGGAGAGTAGAACCCGGAGCACAGGCGCTGTCAAGGATGGCAGACGCGCTGGACGTTGCCGTCGATGACCTTCTTGGAAGATCGGAAACATCTGACAAGGAACACGGATTGCTTTCAAAAGACAAGTACGAAAAAGCAAAAACCATTGAAGCGAAGCTGATTTCAAAGGGTATCGACAGGATGCCGCCAGAGGCGAGGAAACGTGCGCTAACCATTATGAAACTCATATTTGTGGAATACGCCGATTACTTTGATAAATAGACTGGCAATGACACCTGACTTTGATGCCGCCGATATACTTATCAGATATCACGTATCCTTTGCACCCGTCGATCCATTGCCAATTCTCAAGTCAGTGTCCGGTGTCATGGTTTTGTCGTTCGCCGAAATCGCCGACACGGCGGGCCTCGATACGCAGAATGTCGTTTCCGTCTTCTGCCCTGGAAACAGTGACGTGCTGACGACGAGAAGATTCATGGAGGCAAAGAAAAGCCCATGCAAACCGTTGATTTGCAAGGGCTGTGGCGCAGAATCATGATTCTGAACCAGTGCGCGGTTTAGCAAACCTACTCCCCGGAGCGGGGAGCTTCTTTTTCTTCCATCCCGCGGGTGCGTTCGGCGACGATATACCTCGGCCGGTGCTTGACCTCGAGATAGATTTTCCCGATGTACTCGCCGATGACGCCCAGGAAGAGGCACTGCACGCCGCCGATGAAGAAGACGATGCATGCCGTGGAGGCCCAGCCGGCCACGGTATGCCCCGCCGCGTGCGCGATGAGTGCCCATACCATGCCGAAGAAGGCCAGCAGGCTGACCACCAGCCCGAAGCCGGTGATCAGGCGGATCGGCTTGACGGAGAGGCTCGTGATGCCGTCGAAGGCCAGGGCGAGCATCTTCCGCAGGGGGTAGTGGCTCTCGCCGGCCAGGCGCTCATGGCGCTCATAATACACGCTCGTGGACTTGAAGCCCACCAGCGGCACCATCCCGCGCAGGAAGAGATTGACCTCCCGGAAGCCGGAGAAGGCCTGCAGCGCGCGGGCGGACATCAGCCGGTAATCCGCGTGGTTGAAGACGACCTCCACGCCCATCGCCTTCAGGAAGCGGTAGAAGCCCTCCGCCGTGACGCGCTTGAAGGCGGTGTCCGTGTCCCGCTTGCTGCGCACGCCGTAGACGATGTCGCAGCCGCTGAGGTAGGCGTCGACCATGGCGTCCATGGCGTTGAGGTCGTCCTGGCCGTCGCAGTCGATGGAGATGGTGATGTCGCAGCGGTCCTTTGCCTCCATGAGCCCGCAGAGGACGGCGTTCTGGTGCCCGCGGTTGCGGCTCTGGGCGATGCCGACGAAATGCTCGTCCTCCTCGCTGAGGCGGCGGATGATGTCCCAGGTGCCGTCACGGCTGCCGTCGTTGACGAAGAGCACGCGGCTCTCTTCGCTGATCTTTCCCGCGGCGGTGAGCTGCCGCAGCTTCTCCAGGAACAGCCCGCTGGTCAGCGGCAGGACCTCCTGCTCATTGTAGCAGGGAACCACGATGTACAGGATCGGCGGATGCATGATGACTCTCCTTTACCGTTCGGGGGAAGGGAAGGCGTCAGACCACCAGGTTCTGCGCCCAGACGCCGCGCCGGAGCAGCACATAGCCCAGCACGCATTTGGCGAGATCCGCCGCGGAGACCAGGGCCACGATCCACACGACGCTCAGATCGGTCAGGCGGACGAGGGCATAGGCGATGGGCAGGGAAAGCAGCCAGATCGAGCCGGAATCGAAGATGAAGGTGATGACCGTGCGGCCGCCGGAGCGCAGGGTGAAATACGCGCTGTTGAGGAAGGCGTGCATGGGCATGAAGAGCGCCGTGGTGCGCATGATGGCCACCGCGAGGGAGCGCACGGCCTCGTCCGTGTTGTACAGGCGGGGGAAGAGCGGTGCCAGGGCGATCAGCAGCAGGGCCATGACCGTGGTGAGGAAGATGGAGAAAGCAATCAGCCAGGTATCCTTGCGCCTGGCCTCCTCGATGCGGCCCGCGCCCAGCAGCTGGCCGATCATGATCGCCACCGCGCTGCCCATGGTGATCATCACCACATTGAACAGATTCGTGATGGTGGAGGAGATGTTGAAGGCCGCCACCACGCTGAGGCCGCGCTCGGAGTAGCAGCGGTTGAGCAGCGCCATACCCAGGGACCAGAGGCCCTCGTTGAGCAGCAGCGGCGCGCCCTTGATGAAGAAGCGCCGGACCAGGTCCAGCGGCACGCGGAGCGTCCTGTACATGCCGGTGATCCACGGGCAGCGCCCGGGATGCCGGTGGGTCCAGAGAAGGACAATGGCCAGCTCCGCCCAGCGGGCGATGACCGTGGCCGCGGCGGCGCCGGCGACGCCCATGGCGGGCAGCCCGAGGTGGCCGTAGATCAGCACCCAGTTCAGCGCCAGGTTGATGAGCATGGCGGTGATACCGGCCTTCATGGGCAGAACGGTCTCGGAGCACTCGCGGAGCGTGGAGGTATAGACCTGCGAGAGCATGAAGGCGGGCAGCCCGAGCAGCATCACCCGGAGGTAGCGCTGCCCGTGGGCAAGGGCAAGGCCCATGTCGCCCACATCGGCCTCGCCGCGGAGGTAGGAGGAAATCAGCGCCTCCCCGGCCAGGAGGAAGAGGGCCACCGCCGCCGCCGTCAGCAGGCAGGCCACCCACAGCTTATAACGGAAGGTATGGCGCACGCCATCCCGGTCGCCCCGGCCGAAATACTGCGATGTGAAAATCCCGGCGCCGCTCAGCCCGCCGAAGATGCACAGGTTGTACACAAACATCAGCTGGTTGACGATGGCGACGCCGCTCATGGGTTCCGTGCCCACGCGGCCCACCATCACGTTGTCCAGCAGGTTGACAAAGGTGCTGATGCCGTTCTGGATCATGATCGGCACAGCGATGGCCAGCACCGCGCGGTAAAAGGCGCGGTCGCCGATGAATTTTCTGCGGATGGCCTGCATCA
>JAFZRB010000126.1 GCA_017620115.1 Clostridia bacterium
CCGGTAGAACTCGTCCACATCGGTCAGCGCGCCGATAGAGAGGAAATACTGCGCGATGTCCTCGACCGTCCAGCCGGGGATGATCCTGATGGTGCGCTCCACGCTGGACGTGCCGGAGGAGATGATGTCCACGATCTCGGAGACGTTCATGCTGGGCGAGATCTGGTAGGTTCCGTACTGGATATCGCTGGTGACGCCGCGGAACATGACCAGGTATTTGAAGATGCCCTGATTGCGCAGCAGCCCCTGCTCCGAGAGGTTCCTGGCGATTTTTGTGACGGTGTTGCCCTTTTCGATCACGAAGGGCACCGTGGCCTTGTTGTCGGGATCCATGGGCTTTAGGAAATTGTCGTAAACGACATACCAGCCGTTGATGAAAATGCCGAGGGTAATGATGGCGCTGATGGCGAAGATCATCACGGGCCTGATGATCTTCCACAGCCATGAATACCAGTAAAAGCCGTATTCGCGCTCCTTGTGGAGCGTTTTCTGATTATAGAATTTTCGCGATACGACGCGCCTCTTTTTTACTGCCATGGAGAGCCTCCGTTGGTTACTGGCCGGCCAGCATGTCCAGATCGATACCGGCTACTTCGGCCAGGATCTTGTAGATATCGGCCAGCATCTTCTGGAAGCGGAATTCCGCGAGCAGGAAGGCGCTGGCGTCGGGATTGAACTGCAGCAGCGCAGCGATTTTCTGCATCCGCTGCAGATCGTCCTCGTCCATGCGTTTGCCGGAGGCGACGGAGAGCTGCATGCGGTACTGAAGCCGCTTGTATTCGTCGAGCAGCGCGCGATTCGTTTCGTCGGCGTAGGCCTTGTCCTTGAGGCTCATGTAGTCGGCGTATTCCTGGCTTTCCTTCAGGGAACGCGCCAGCGCGTGGGCCTGATCGTAAACGTTCATCTGAAAACCTCCGCAACTGTGGTGGAAAAGACGAATCCTTATCTTTCAGACGCGCCGGACGGCGGTTTTGTTTCCGGCCGGCTCCTGATTGTCAGATATCCATGATGATGGCGAGGATCATCGGGCTGCGCTTGAGCGTGGCGTAGACGTAGCGCTGGACGGCGTCCCGGATGCTGGACTTGACCGCGTTCCATTCGCCGCTGTCGATGATCGGGTATTCGTTGAGCACCTGGCGCACGGCCACCTTCGCGCCTTCGACGAGGTCGTCGGCCTCGCGCACGTACACAAAGCCCCGGCTGATGATGTCCGGCCCGGAAACGACCTGGCCGGATTCGCGGTCCACGGCCAGCACGATGATGAGCAGGCCGTCCTGCGAAAGATGCTTGCGGTCGCGCAGCACGACGTTGCCCACGTCGCCCACGCCCAGGCCGTCGATGAGCACCTCGCCGCTGGGCGCTTCGCCCGTGACCTCCATACTGGTCTGCGACAGCTCGATTTCGTCGCCCGTGCTGGCGATGAGCACGTCTTTTTCCTCCATGCCCAGCGTCTTGGCGATCTCGGCGTGCTGATACAGATGGCGGTATTCGCCGTGCACGGGGATGAAGTATTTGGGATGCACCAGCGTGTGGATGAGCTTGATCTCCTCCTGGCAGGCGTGGCCGGACACATGCACCTCGGCCAGCGCCTCATAGACCACGTCCGCGCCCGTGCGCACCAGCTGGTTGATGACGCGCGACACGGATTTTTCGTTGCCCGGAATGGGCGTGGCGGAGACGATGACCGTGTCGCTCTGCTTGATTTCGAGCTTTTTGTGCTCTGCGAACGCCATGCGCGCCAGGCCGCTCATCGGTTCGCCCTGGCTGCCCGTGGTGATGACGACCAGCTCGTCGTCGTCGTAGCGGTCGATGTCGTCGACCGACAGCAGCCGGCCGTCGGGAATGGACAGCTCGCCCAGCTGCATGGCCACTTTGGACACGTTGACCATGCTGCGGCCGATCAGACACACGCGCCGGTTGTAGCGCACGGCCGCTTCGACGACCTGCTGGATGCGGTGGATGTTGCTGGCGAACATCGCTATGATGATGCGCCCCTCCGCCTTCTGGAAATAGGTGTTGAAGGTTTCGCCGACCTTGCGTTCGGACATGGTGTAGCCCGGGCGCTCGATGTTTGTGGAGTCGCACAGCAGCGCCAGCACGCCCTCGCAGCCCAGCTGCGCCAGGCGGCCGAGATCGGTGGTGTGGTCGTCGATGGGCGTGTAGTCGATCTTGAAGTCGCCGGTATGCACCACGGTGCCGATGGGCGTGTGTATGGCCAGGGCGACCGCGCCTGTGATCGAGTGGTTCACGTGGATGAATTCGACTCTGAACGGGCCGATCTCCACGATGTCGCCGGGCTTTGTGACGTTCAGCTCGACGCCGCTGACGCGGTGCTCTCTGAGCTTGTGGTCGATCAGCGCCAGCGTGAGCCGGGTTCCGTACACCGGCGCGGGAAGTTTTTTGAAGATGTACGGCGCCGCGCCGATGTGGTCCTCGTGGCCGTGCGTGATGACGTAGCCGCGGAGTTTGTCGTAGTTTTTTTCGAGATAGGTTGTATCGGGAATGACGAGATCGACGCCAGGCATATCCTCCCGCGGGAAGATGGAGCCGACATCCACGACGATGATATCGCCGCCGTATTCAAAAACCGTCATATTTTTGCCAATTTCACCCAAGCCGCCCAGGGGAATGATGCGCAGCTTCGGTTCGGTATTCTTTTTGGACACAATAAGCCTCCTTCTGACTGATTGATATTCATTTTTTACAGGATCCGGATATATTCTCAGGCCATAGCCTGATGTGATGCGTCAATACACACAAACAGACGCCCGCTTTGCAAATTGCAGGCGCCTTTCTGAAATTTCAGGATCGGCACGCAATCAGTTTATGAACATTATATCACGTTCATCCATCCTTTGACAGCCGTTCCGCAGTATTTAACGAAACAGGACAGGAAAGTTTTCACATGAATTCGCGCCGGTCGCCGTCAGGACCGGTCCAGGCGGAGCGGAACGGGCGCTTTTTTCAGAAAACAAAGAGCCGGATAAATGCTCGAAAAATACTTTTAACTGGAAAAATTAACAAATGCCGTCTTGCTGCGCGATGCTTAAAATGTTATATTATAGGTTATGATGAGAACAAGGAAGGATATAAAAACAGCATCAGGAGGGTTATCATGTCCCATAAGTATGTATATCTCTTCACGGAAGGCAACGCCGGCATGCGCAATCTGCTGGGCGGCAAAGGCGCGAATCTCGCCGAGATGACCAACATCGGTCTGCCTGTTCCTCAGGGCTTCACCATCACCACCGAAGCCTGCACCAAGTACTACGAAGACGGACGCAAAATCAACGACGAGATCATGGCCGAGATCATGGGCTACGTCGAGAAGATGGAAGAGATCAACGGCAAGAAGTTCGGCGATCTCAACAATCCGCTGCTGGTTTCCGTGCGCTCCGGCGCCCGCACCTCCATGCCCGGCATGATGGATACCATCCTGAACCTGGGCCTGAACGACGACGTCGTAGCCGCCATGATCAAGGGCAATC
>JAFZRB010000127.1 GCA_017620115.1 Clostridia bacterium
TCTGCCCGATATCCACGTCGAACATCAGCGTGCCGTGATGCACGGTGCTGCCCGCCAGCTTATACTGGGCGTTGCCGGAAAACTTTCGCCCGTCGATCAACAGATCATTCCGGCCGTTGAAACCGGCAGGGACGTCCAGCGCCCGCAGCGCGTCCACGATGGGCTGCGTGTACTGGCGGAACTGAATGGCCTCCGAATCGTCCTGCCGGATGAAGGTGAACATCCAGCCGCCCAGATCGGCGTAGATCGTGCCGCCGCCGGACAGACGGCGCGCCACCTGAATGCCGTGGGCGTCGGCGTAGTCCTGGCGAATCTCCTCCAGGGTGTTCTGGTATTTGCCGACGACCAGCGCGGGCGTCGTGCGCCACATGAGAAACGCCGTTTCGCCGAGCTTTTTCCGCGCGGCAAAGTAATGCTCCGCCGCGAGGTTATAGAAGATATCCGTTGAGCCGGTCTCGATATAGATCATGGCGTTACTCCTCGATCAGCGCGATCACCGCGCCCGGCTCTACTTCATCGCCCTCGTCGACGAGGAGCTTTTTGATCCTGCCCGCTCGTTCGGCTTCAATCTGATTGACGACCTTGTCGGTCTCGATCTCGAACAGCGCCTCGCCCTTCTCAAAGGATTCGCCCTCTTCCTTGAGCCAGGCGGCCAGCATACCCTTTTTCATTTCAGGGCGAAGCCTGGGCATCCTGATTTCGGTTCCCATGCCGTTTCATCCTCCTAGAACAGTTCCCGCGCAAGGCCGTCCAGCCCGTCAAGGCCGCTCAGGCGCGCGCGAATCTCGCCCGCCTCCAGCCGCGCGCCGATCAGCCGGCTCGCCGCCTCGCGCAGAACAGGCGCGTCCGCATCGAAGCTCAGGCTCTCGATCACGCCGCGCTTCACGGCGCATTTCAGCGTCACGGGCAGGCCGCCCAGCAGGAAGCCCGCCTCATGCGTAAACGCCGGCGAACGTCCGCACGTCCACTCCCACGATCTGTATTTTTCCGCCGACAGGGCGCGCGCCTCCGCCAGCTCCGAAGGCGTCAGCCGCACCGTGCGCGCGTCCGGCGCGAGCAGACCACGCAGCCGGGAAACAAAGGTTTCCGTATCCGGCGCGCCGGGGCCGAGGCAGTCGCGGATATTCGCCACGGGCCAGGGCGACGACTTCACGCCCTTTGAGACGAAGCGCCCGCGCCGCCCGTCCGCCAGCTCGCGCAGGCGCGCGAGATCGACGTCGTAGAGCAGCGTGCCGTGGTGCAGCGCGCGTCCCTTCTTCACCTTCTGCGCGCTGCCGGACACCTTCAGTCCGTTTACCGCGATGTCGCTCGTCCGGTTCATAACGGCTGAAACGCCCAGCGCCCTGAGCGCGTCCACCACCGGAGCGATATAGTCCTCATATCCGACGCCTTCGCCCGCGGGGCCGATGAACGTGTAGTTGACGTTGCCGCGATCGTGATACACCGCGCCGCCGCCGCTTTCCCGGCGAACGACGGCCACACCCAGCTCTGCGGCGCGCAGGATATTCACCTCCGCGTACACATTCTGGTAGCAGCCGCAGACCACCGCCGGGTCGTTGCGCCAGAGCATGAGGATCGTCGAATCCTCCGCCATCGACCGTTCAAACACATACTCCTCGATCGCCTGATTATCATACGGATCAAAGAAGGGATTTTCAACAAAAACACTGGCGTTCATAGCAGTCATTGCAGCAGCGGACAAACGCGGATGCAGGCGTCCTTTCTCCTCACAACACAACGCGGGCACTTCTGAGAAGCGCCCGCCCCGTGAAACGATGTGCCGTCTATTTTTCTTCGTCCTCGGCGAGATGCGCGACGGGAATCTCCTCGTCGTTCTCATAGCCCGGTACGGCGTGAATGCGCGCGCCGCAGCGCGGGCACACATGCAGCGCCTCCTCAGAGAGCTCGTTCTCCTTCACGTAGAAGGATCCCTTGCACTCCGGGCAGACGCACTCGACATAGACGTCGCTGTCGATGTCTTCGTCGTCGATGTCGTCGTCGTCGACCTCGTCGTCGTCGATGTCTTCATCGTCGTCATCATAATCGTCTTCGTCGTAGTCCTCGTCGTCTTCCTCATCGCCCAGCAGCGCGTCCTCGAGATCGGCCAGATCCTCGTCGATGCTGTCGACATACTCGCTCAGTTCGTCCTGCGCGTCGGAAACAGCCTCGATTTCGGCGGCCATATCGCCCAGAACCTCGACGATCTTGCCGAGGAGCCTGCTCTCATTTGAATCCGTGTCAAACTGCATGCCTTCCATTAAACCGCGGATATAGGATACCTTGTCGGACAGCTGATTTGCCATGATGACTCCTCCTTTGAAGATACGTCGTTCAATACTTGCGACGGCATTCCGCCGCGCCGCCTGCTCAGGCGGCGGATCGCATTACGCGCGGGACATGTACTCGCCGGTGCGGGTGTCGATGCGCAGCACGTCGCCGGTGTTGATGAACAGCGGAACCTGCAGCGTGTAGCCCGTCTCGACGGTGGCGGGTTTGGTGGTGTTCGAGGCCGTGTCTCCCTTGAAACCGGGTTCGGTGTCGGTGACCTGCAGCTCGACGAAGTTCGGCGCTTCGACGGAGAAGGCGTCGCCCTTGAAGAAGCGGATGGTGGCCACGGTGTTCTCCTTCATGAAGGGGATGGCGTCCTCGACCTTGTCATGGGTCAGCGGCAGCTGCTCGTAGGACTCGGGATCCATGAAGTAGTACAGATCGCCGTCGTTATAGAGATACTCCATCTCCTTGGTTTCGACGATGGCCTTGGGCATCTTGTCGGTGGGGTTGAAGCTGCGCTCAACGACCGCGCCCGTCATGATGTTCTTGATCTTGGTGCGAACAAAAGCCGCGCCCTTGCCCGGCTTGACATGCTGGAAGTCGACGATCGTCCAGACGCCGCCGTCCCATTCTACGGTAAGACCCTTCTTAAAATCGCCAGCAGTAACCATTGGTATTCTCCTCCTTTAAAATACAGTCAGTCTCGTTTTTTGATGATAAGGAACGCGCAAAGCGGCGGGCCGCCATGTCCGTCCTCTGCGGTTACAGGTGAATCAGTTCCTTCGGCGCGTTCACGAGATTGCGGAAGCCGTCCTCCGTGATCGCGACCGTGTCCTCGATCCGACAGCCGCCCACGCCCGGCAGATACACGCCCGGCTCCACCGTGACGATGTGCCCCGGCGTCAGCGCGCGCTGATCGCGGCTGTTGAGGCCCGGCTGCTCATGGATATCCAGGCCAACGCCGTGGCCCAGGCTGTGACCGAACGCGCCGGGATAGCGCCTGTCGATGATTTCCCGCGCCGTGCGGTCGACCTCGCTGCATACCACGCCGGGCGCCACTTTATCCAGCGAAGCGAGCTGCGCCTCGAGCACAGTGTCGTAGATGCTCTTCAAATCGTCGCTGATGCGGCCGAAGGCCACGGTTCGCGTCATATCCGAACAGTAGCCGCCGTACAGGGCTCCGAAATCCAGCGTGAGCATCTCGCCTTCCCGAACGACATGGTCGCTCGGAATGGCGTGCGGCAGAGAGCCGTTCACGCCGGCCGCGGCGATGGTATCAAACGCCAGCCCCTCCGCGCCCAGGCGAAGCATCGTGTAATCCAGCTCAAGCTGAATCTCCCGCTCGGTCATGCCGGGCTTCATCACGCCCAGCATTTTGTCGAACGCCTCGCACGAAATGCGGCAGGCCTTCGCGATGCACTCGATCTCGTCCTCGTCCTTCACGATGCGCAGCCGCTCCACCAGGCCGCCGGCCGCGGTAAGCTCGATGCCGCTCAGGCTCCGGAGCATCTCGCGGTACGCCTCGACTGTCACGGCGTCTTCCTCGACGGCCAGCTTGTGCGCGCCGGCGTTCACCAGCTGCTGCCGGATCTCGCCCAGCCGCGGATGCGCGGCGTCGTAGCGGATGACCTGCACGCCCGGCGCCTGAATGGACGCCTGTTCCACATAGCGGAAATCCGTCAGAATAATAACACTCGTTTCGGACACCAGCAGACAACCCTCGCCGGTGTAGCCCGTCAGGTAGCGCATGTTTTTCGGTTTCTGAATCAGCATGTGCCCAAGACCCGCCTGCTTCATGGCAGCCAGGAGCGCTTCAATGCGCTTCGCCATGCACATACACCTCCACCTTTCCTAAGCATATGGTTTAGTTTACCACATTTCAACCGGAATTTCCACAGTTTCTGTGTGAAATTCTGTGTTTTTTACAGACAATCCTTCCGGCCGGCGCCGTTTCCGGCAGGAAAGCGGCAAAAGCCGCGAAAACGGCCTCTATTTCAGGGATTGACATTTCTCATTTATTTTGCTATAATCAAATTATCATTCAGATAGTATTTCATTTCATCCACAAATATACCTGCGAGACCGCGCAGTCTCGAGCGGCGGCCCCGCCTTCCGGGAGGAATACGAGCATGGATGATAATCAATACACCAGCGACGCCGCGGCGTCCAAACCGGAAGCGCCCTCTCCGTCCTTCAGGAGGGGCAACTTCCGTCTGTCCTCGTTCAGCGCCGGCGCCGTAACGTGGCACTGGCACAGCGAAGCTGTGCTGCTCCGCGCGACGCGCGGGCGCATCCTGTGCCGGAGCGGCGCGACGCAGGCCGATGTCGGATCGGGCGAATGCCTTTTCGTAAACGCCGGGGCGATCCACATGTACGCCGCAGGACCCGGCTGCGATGAGGCGGACGCCGAAACGCTGCTGTTCACACCCGCCTTCATCGCCGATCCCGCGTCGGAAGCCTATGCGCGCTGCGTCGCCCCGCTGGCTGACTGCCAGGCGATACCTCTCGTGGCGCTGAACGGCCCCCTCCCATGGCAGGCCGAGGCGCGCCGCCTGAGCGGCGAAGTCTTCAGCATCGACCCCGACCGCTTCGGCAGCGAGCTGCTCTGCCGCGGTTTGCTGACGGAATTGTGGCTGCTCATCGTCGAAAACACCGGAGCCGCGCGCGCCGCGCGCACCGAGAACCAATCTGTGAACGACCAGCGCGCCAGGCGGATGCTCGCCTTTATCCAGGCGCATTTCTCCGACGACCTGACCATCGACGCCATCGCCGGTTCGGCCGGCATCAGCCGCAGCGAGTGTTTCCGCTGCTTCAAGCGCGCCATCAGCAAGAAACCCATAGAGTATCTCACCGAATTCCGTATCGAACGGGCGACCGATATGCTGCTGAACACCGATATGAGCATCACGGACATCTGCTTCCGCTGCGGTTTCTCCAGCCCCAGCTATTTCGGCAAGGTTTTCCGCGGCATCACCGGATTGTCTCCCCGCAGTTACCGTCAGCGGCGCGAGCGGCTGACCGGCGCGCGCAAATAACGGCGCCTCCCCAGTTTTGAGGAGGCGTCGTTTTTGTAACCGTTTCTTATTTTCCCAGGGGATGCGGCTGTCGCCCGTTCCTGCTGCTGTCCGAACGGCTGCTTACATATTTCCTCGCGAGCACGCCGCTCAACGCGCCGGTCAGAGCCAGCCCGCCGCCGACCAGCGCGCCCAGAATAACGCCGCCGATCAGGAACCAGCGGCCCCCTTCGCGCGAGAAAAACCATCCCACCAGCGCGATAAAAATGCCCAGAACGACGCCGCCCCACCGCAGCGTGCCGCGCGCTTCCGCCATCAGCTCCAGCTGATCGTCGAGATCGCGCTTTTCCTGCGCTTCACGGTCGTCCCTTTCATCCGGCAACTCAGTCACCGGCTTTCAGCACCAGCACGTCGTAGGGCTTCAGCGCCACGCGGCCTTCCAGGCGGCGGCCGGTGAGCAGATCGGTCATCGGGCCGGGCAGGACGCAGGAGCCATCCTTCGCGCCGTACTCCACCAGGATCAGGCCTTCGCCCGCCTCGCCCGCGCGCGGCGCCGCCATGACCTCGCCCTCGACTTCCACGGGCTTCACGCCGCTCAGCTCACACGCCATGCGGATGATACGCGCGGCGTCCTTCGCAGAGGGAATCGTGCCCAGCAGGATCACGCGGCCCTTGCCCACCGCGCGGCTCACCACGAGCGATTTGCCCAGCAGCGCGCTGTGCCCAGCCGTGACCTGCGCCAGCGTATCGCCGCCGCAGTTTTCGCTCAGCTCAAACCAGGTACCGCCTTCAAAGGGCGTTCCGTCCCGCCATTCGGCCTTCACATGGCCCTCGGTGTCTGGCACGCCGTAGCACCAGCGGATGCCGGTCAATTCCTCGAGCATGCCCCAGAAGCGGTTCCTGTAGCGCGCGCCTTCGGCGTTGCGCACATCGGTGAGAGGCCCGACCACCCATGTGCCGCCGTCTTTCACCCATTGCGCGACGCGCTCGGGCAGGCCATGTTCCTCGATGGACATCATCAGCGGCGAAAAGAGCAGCCGGTATTTGTCGAGCGGCTCAGCGGCGTCGATGACATCCGGGCGCAGGCCCAGGTCGACCGCGGGCTTATACCAGCGATCCTGCACAGAGGGCATGTATTTCAGGCCCTCGACAACCGGCTGGGCGATGTTCATATTCCAGTTCAGCGAGGTGAAATGAATCGCCGCTTCGCTCTTTACGCGCGTGCCCCTGATGAAGCCGGCCGCCCTGCGCAGGCCCTGCGCCACCTCGCGTACTTCGCCCACGATGTGCATGTCGCGGCCGCTGGTATCCAGCACCGCGCCGTGCGTCAGCTCCTGGCCGCCCCAGTGCGTGCGCCACAGCCAATACATGTTCGCCTCGCCGCCCAGCGCGATGGGCAGCCAGGAGTTGGCGCGGCAGAAGCCCTCGGGCTTGACGCTCTGGCGGATGGCCGTGGAGCCGTTCCAGCAGGTGGAGGTTTCGGTGTTCCAGAAGGGCCGCGCCTTGATGGGGCGCAGATAGTCGAACCAGAACGCGCAGGCATACAGGTTTTCCGGCACGTTGTAGTGGTTGAACTGCACCACGTCCAGCTTCTCGTGCATGCGGCGGTAGTCCATGCCGTTCACCGGCATGATATCCGTGCCCACGGGCGCCTTCACATATTTGTGCAGGATATCCGCCTGCCTGTGCACGAAGGCGATGTGGGAATCGTTCTGAAAGGCGCGCCATTCCTGGATGATGTGCGGATTATGCCAGGCGTCGCGCGGGGCGGGAATATCGGCGAAGTCGTCGTACCACTGGCTGAAGACGTTGAGGTTCCAGGCTTCGTTCAGCGCGTCGATCGTGCCGAATTTCGCCCTCAGCCTTTCACGGAAGGCCGCCTGGCAGCTCGGGCAGAAGCAGCCCATGTCGCCGGCATAGATCTCGTTGTCGATCTGCCAGCCGACGACGTTGGGATCGTCGGCGAATTCCTGCGCCATCTTCTCAACGATGCGCATGCAGTACGCATTGTAATGCGCGTTGTTGGAGCAGCAGTGGCGGCGTCCGCCGTGCGCCGCCTGGCGGCCGTTCTCCCTCTCGGCGAACACATCGGGATAGAGCCGGCTCAGCCAGCGCGGCGGCGTGGCCGTGGGCGTGCCCAGCACGACGGCGATGCCGGCCTCTCCCATCCTGTCGACCACCCTGTGAAAGAATGAAAAGTCGAATTCGCCGGGCCGGGGCTCCATGCGATGCCAGGCAAACTCGGCGATGCGCACGGCGTTGACGCCGATTTCCTTCATGCGGCGGATGTCCCCGTCGATTTCCTCCTCCGGCCAGTCCTCCGGATAATACGCCACACCCAGCCAGGGCGCTCTGTCAAGCTCCGCCATGTGCCCTCTCCTCTCCGCGCGTCGCTCCGACGGCGCGTGTATTTGCCAGTATTATAACACATACCGCGCCGCTGTGCAATCGACGCGCTCACATTGATTTTACCGCTCCGGCGACGAAATACCCTTCCAGACGGTTGAAATCGGCGTCGAAGTGTGATAAAATAAGATGAAATGATCTCTGATTATTCGTATCGAGGTGTTTTTCATGAAGCGATTTCAACTGAAACGCGCCGTCGCCATGGCGCTGGCGCTGATCATGTTCTCGGCGCCGGCCGCCTTTGCGACCGACGAACCAACGCCGGCCTATTATCGCGACGTCGAGGTAAGCAAGGGCGTCATCAAGGCCGACCTGAAGGTCAACCTGCGCAGCGAACCCAACACAGACTGCCGCGTGCTGGCCCACGTTCAGCCCGATGAAACGGTCGACGTGCTCGACACGTCCAATGCGAACTGGGTCAAGGTCAGCTACAACGGCACCATCGGCTATATTTCCGCCGAGTTTGTCGCGGTGAGCACCTACGTCGATCAGGTGGCGGTCATCACGGAGGATCCGCTTGAAGTCACCCTCAGCGACATGGTAACGCCCACCATCCTCGCGCACCGCGAGTCCTTCACGCTCAAGGGCACCGTGCGCAGCAATATTCCGATGATCGGCGTAACGGTCGAGATCATCGACCTTCGCTCGTTTGAGACGGTTGTGACCGCGCACGATGAGTTTGTCCGCGAATCGGACGTGCGGGAGTATAATCTCACCAAGCTGGACAACAGCCTGCCCTTCCGCCGCCTGAACGCCGGCGAAAAGCGGCTGCGCATCACCGTGCAGAGCTCCAGCGAAAGCGTCACCGCGCTGGAACACGATTTCTACGTCAAGGGCGATATCGGAGAAGTGACCAGCATGACCGGCGACTGCCGCATCGAGGTCACCGCCGGCCGCAAGGCCAGCCTCACCGACCGCGACTACACCACGGCCTGGCAGCCTTCCTCCGAATCCGATACCGTGACCGTCACCGTACCCGACGGCAAAAACGCCGAGCTGGTAACCATCGAATGGACGCGCGAGCCTTCGTCGTTCACGGTAGCGCTGGCCGGCGAAAGCGGCGGAGCGATCCGCACCATCGAGGAAGCGAACGAGGGCGGCATGCTCAGCTTCGCCTATCCGCTTACGGGCGATGTGCGCCAGATCGTCATCTCCACGCCCGACACGCAGAACGGCATCTGTGAGCTGCGCGTGATGGAAGAGGGCAAGGTTTCGCCCATCACGCAGCAGTGGCAGCCCGTCGAGGGCAAAGTCGACCTGATGATCTTCTCCGCGCACCAGGACGACGAGCTGCTGTTCTTCGGCGGCACGATCCCTTACTATGTGGCGCAGGGCAAGAACGTGCTGGTCGTTTACATGGCCAACTGCGGCCGCTCGCGCTACGCCGAAGCCCTGGCGGGCCTGTGGGCCTGCGGGCTCAGGAACCATCCCATTTTCCTGAACTACACCGACAAGCGGCTCAACGACTATGAGGAGACCGTCGATCTGTGGGGCCTGGAAACCACCGAGGCGGCCGTGGTCGAGCTGATCCGTAAATACCAGCCGGACGTGATCGTCACGCACGATATCAACGGCGAATACGGCCACAACCAGCACAAGCTGACATCCTATGCCGTGCGCCGCGCCGTATGGCTGGCGACCGATCCGGAATCCTATCCGGCCAGTTATGAAACCTATGGCCTGTGGGAAACGAAGAAAGAATACGTCCACCTCTACGAGGCCAACCAGCTCACCATGAAGGCCTACGACGAGCCCATGGAGGCGCTGAACGGCCTCACGCCCACGCAGGTGGCCACGATCGCTTATTCCAAGCACGTGTCCCAGCAGAAATACTTCACCATGGAGCACGACGGCGTGCGCTATGACAACCGCGTGTACGGTCTGATCCAGACCACCGTGGGTGACGACGTGAACCATGACGATCTTTTTGAGAACATCGACGGCTGATACCCGCGTCCTTTCGCGACTGTCGGGCAATAGGAGGATTATGAACGATGGCAATCACCCGTGAAGAAGCGCTCAGACTGCTCAACGCGCCGGAACGGCTGGAAAACCTGGCCCGGCTGGTCCGCGAGGAACCGAAGCCCGCGCAGGGCGCCGATGTCAACAACCATATCCACACCATCTTCTCCTTCTCGCCCTATTCCCCCACGGCGGCGGTCTGGTTTGCCTGGCAGGCCGGACTGTGCACCTGCGGCCTGATGGATCACGATTCCATCGGCGGCGCGGAGGAATTCCTGAAAGCGGTAAAGCTGGTCAAAATGGGCGGCACGATCGGCACGGAATGCCGCGTGAGCTTTATCAACACGCCCTTCGCCGGCCGGCGCATCAATAACCCCGACCAGGATTCCATCGCCTACATGGCGCTGCACGGCATCCCCCACAACAGGATCGCCGAGGTCGACGCCTTTTTCGCGCCCTATCGCGAAAGGCGCAACGCGCGCAACCGCAGAATGGTCGAGGCCGTGAACAGCCTGATGGGACAATACGGCGTGACCATCGACTTCGACCGCGACGTGCTCCCGCTCTCGCAGTACGCGCATGGCGGCTCCGTGACGGAGCGCCACCTCTCGAGCGCGCTGGCCTACAGGATGCTCGAGAAGATCGGCTCAGGCGAAAAGCTCGTCGCCTTTATCAAAGACACCATGCAGCTGCCGCTCTCCGCGAAGATCGAAGGATATCTTCTGGACGGGCAGAACCCTCACGCCATGTACGACCTGCTGGGCTGGATCAAATCCACGCTCATCAGCCGGTTCTATATCGACGCCACCGACGAGTGCCCCGACGTGCGCGACGTGCTGGCGCTGTCCGAGCGCATCGGCGCGATTTCGGCCTACGCCTATCTGGGCGACGTCGGCGATTCCGTGACCGGCGACAAGCGCGCACAGAAGTTCGAGGACGACTATCTCGACGAGCTCGTGAAATACCTCAAATGGCTGGGGTTCAGGGCCATCACCTACATGCCCTCCCGCAACTCCCGCGAGCAGCTGAACCGCGTGCGCGGCCTGTGCGAGCAGTACGGCCTGTTCCAGATCAGCGGCGAGGACATCAACTCCCCGCGCCAGAGCTTCGTGTGCGAGGCCCAGCGCGACCCGGCCTTCCGCAACCTGTACGACGCCACCTGGGCGCTGATCGCCCACGAATGGCGCTCCACCGATGATCCCGCGGACGGACTGTTCTCCGAAAAGAGCGTCACCGCCTGGCCGAAGCTGGAGGATCGCGTGAAGGCCTTCGCGCGGTTCGGGCAGGCGCTGTAAACAAAGCGCGGGCCGAAAGGCGCTTCGTTTATATCAACACCCTACTGAAATGGCGGCCGCGCAGAGGCTGAAAAGCTTCCGCGCGGCCGCTTTTGTTTACCGACCCTAGCCAAGGGCCCAGGCGGCGTCCGTCAATCGTCCCTGACCAGCGCCGCGAGCCCCTCATACCAGGAAACGGCGGCTCTAAGGCTCCTGCGCAGCGGCATGCCGGCCACGGCCAGCGCAGCCACCCGGTTGTCGACGCCCGGTCCGTCGTAGGGCGCGAGGGACACATAGCCGCCCACGCAGTCCGCCAGGAAAGAACCGTCCCGCAGCTTCACAAGGCCCTTGATCCGGCAGGTGTCCTCGGCGAACAGCCGCAGGAAGGCGCTCAGCTGCGCCGCCGTCATGTCCGGCGAAATTTCGACGAGCGCTTTTTGAAGCGTCAGGTCGCGCCGGTCGTCGGCCTCCACGGCGGGACGGACGGCGCTCAGCGCGTCGATCATCGCGCGCGGCACGTCGCCCTTCACCACCTCGACGACAGGCGTGAGGGGATACCGCCGCGCCAGCAGCGCGCGCGCGGAGTCGGCCGCTTCCGGCGGCGCGACATCCGTCTTGGTCAACGCGATCAGATCGGCCACGGACAGCTGTTTGGCGCACATGCGCGCCGTGTCGATCACCTTCATGAGGCGGCCAGCGTCCGCCGCCGCCACGCAGCCCTTATACCGGATGCGCGGATAACGCCCGTCCCGTTCCAGCAGATACCGGATGGCCGTCGGATCGGACAGGCCGGAGGCTTCCACGATGATCCTGTCGGGGCCTTCCGCCTGCGCGCGATCCAGCGCCGATTCGAACTCGTCCAGCCGGCACGCGCAGAATATGGAGCCGTTCACGATCTCGTCCACCGAAGCGCCCAGGCCCGCCAGCAGCGCGCCGTCCACGGCCGCGCGGCCGAACTCGTTCACGATCAGGTGAATCCGCTCGCCGCGGTACATGGCCAGCAGCCGCGCGATGAGCGTCGTCTTGCCCGCGCCCAGAAAGCCAGTGACGAGGATCAGGTCAGTCTGCCCTTCCATCAGAGCACCGCCTCAATGGCTGCGTTGAGCTCATCGCGCGAGGGGATGATCGAGGAGAACTCCAGGCGGCCGTTGATGTACATGCAAGGCAGGTTCCTGACGCCCATAGCCTTGCAGCGGGCGATATTCTCCTTCACGGTGTACTTGTATTCCACCATGTCGATGGCGTCGCCGAAATGCGCCTTGGCTTCCCTGGCCGCGCCCATCATGTAGGTGCAGGCGGCGCAGGTGGCGCTGTCCAGCGTGAACACCTCCACCAGAGGCTTCGAAAGGTGTTCGTAGTCCGGCAGCTCGACCTTGATGTCCTCCTCCACGGCTACGTAGTTCTTCAGCATCTCGCGCACGCTGTCCGGCTGGAGCACGGCCTGCGCCACGGCGATGCCGTTCTCCACAGGGATTGCGTAGGGCATGTCGCAGCCGGGCGCCACGATGAAGTTGCGCGTGTCGTCCAGGCTGTCGATGAGATCGAGCACATATTTCATGTTGTCCTGCTGCGTGCCGTGCAGCATCACGGAGGTGAGCGGAATATTGCCGCCGATGACGATGTTGTAGCGGTCGGTGATCTTCTTCGCGGCGGGCAGATTCACGTTTTCGTCCACGCTGATGCTGTCCGGCCCGGTCTGGCACATGACCTCGATGTTGCGGCTGGCGTCGCCGCATACGAAGAAAGAGCTGAACGCGCCGCCCCGGCGGATGGATTCGAAAATGCCGCTGTACGGCTCCGATAGAAACTCTTCGAAATGCGCCGAGGAGATCTGGCTCACCAGCGGATCGACCACGGCGATGACATCCATGCCGGCGTCGGTATAGTAGCCGGCCATGTGCTTGGCGCAGTCCGCGCAGTAGGCCAGCAGCTCGTGCACGTAGTCCTCGTCGTCATACATGTCCATGAACAGATCGTTGCCGCGCAGGTGGCTGGCCAGCGTGAACGGGCCGCAGATCAGCCCGTACAGCGCCGTGGTTTCGCCCACCGCCTCCTTCATGCGGCGCATGACATTCGTCACCATGGGAATGCGGCCGTCGCGCGCCTTAGGCAGTGTGCACTTGCAGGGCACGGTCATGGTATCCGCCAGGGGATGCGTTCTGACGGAAGGCGGGCTGTCCTTGTCCCACGCCAGCTCGCAGCCCAGAATCTCCGCCTCGATCTGCAAATCGAATATCACGGGCTGGCCGTGGGGTTTGTAGAGGCGGTTGACGGCCATGAGCGCGTCGAACAGCGCGTCCTCGTTTGTCAGAACGTCATGCGCGCTCCTGCCGATCAGCCTGCCGGCGTGGACGCCGGCGAACGGCACCCAGGGCAGCGAATCCGCCTTTTCGTGGCGGAGCACCTGAACGAGAAGCTCTTTGGGCTGCAATGTCGATTCCTCCTTATGCGTCCGTATCCGTTTGTTCCCGCCTGTAGGCCGCCAGCGCCGCGCCGGAATGAACCCGTCCCCGGAGCGGCCGCGGGTTTTTGGCCAGGCGTTCGATTTCAACATCGGGCATCCCGATGATGATTTTGTCCCGGTCGATCGTGTGGCGATAAATCGTCTCCATGTCGTTCAGCTCGGGCTGAGACAGGTTGACGCAGCTGAGGCCTTCCATTTCGCATGCCGCGGCGATGTAGTGATCGCCCCGCCCGCAGAAGTGCATGCCGCCGCCCAGCTCCCCGAAGACGCGCGCGTCGTAAGGCATGGCGAATTCCCGGTACATATTCCCCGACAGGTTCACGATGGCGTCGTTGCGCAGGATGGTGCCGCCCCTGTGCAGCAGTCCCCATTCGACCGAATACCCGTTCCCATACGCGGGGTGAAGCGTCTGCCACCGGCGCGTAAAGTCAATGTAGACGTCCGTCATGAAGGACAGCGCCTCGGCCACCATCTCCGGATCGTCATAGAGGGCGTAGTAAATGTCGCTGCCGGCCAGCGCGTCCACCAGCGGAAAAGGCCCCTGCAGATCGGGATTGTAAAGGTAAACATACCGTCCGATCAGCGGATAGTTTTGGGCGAGGGCCTGCCAGCGCTCGCCGAATTCGAACACTCGCGGCGCCAGGCCGCGCGTGTAGTCCAGCGCGTGCTCGCCTGTGATGCGCGGCAAAGCCTCCACGCCGTCCGCGCAGTGCGACGCCCCGGGCAGCGTGTCCGCCTCGTCGGGCAGGCGGAAGATGCCGGCGCCATACATCGAAGGGATGATCGCCGTGCCGTAATTGGGCCGCACCGCCAGGAGCAGCCCTCCGCCGCCTGCCAGCATATCCGACACCGTCTTCAGCTGGCTGTACAGCATCAGCTCCATGTCGTCGAAGGCGTCGTTGATCAGCACCTTTGGCCACGCGATGGACGACGGCGCGGGCGTTCGGCGCGGCGAAAAGTATTCGTCGGGGCACCTGAGATCGCAAAACGCCTCCCATTCGGCGGCTATGCGCGTTTCCTGACCGGGATCGATGCGGCGCTCGACGTCCTCGAAGTATCGCTTCAGGTCCATCAGATGAAGACCTCCTGACCGATGCGCGAAGACAGGCGCGCCGCGTCTATGATGCGCGAGAGGCGCAGCGCCTCGTCGAGCGGCACAAAGTAGGCTTCTTCGCCCCGCAGCGCGCGCGCGATGTGCGGATAGATCTCATATTCGTCGCCATAGATGTTGCCTGAGACATCGAGGGTGTACTCCGTCTCGACTGTCTGGCTGCGGTATTCATTCGCGCCGACGTGATCGGGCAGCTGCACCCTGTGAACATGGATCTTGTCGCCCTGCGCGATGATCGTTCCCCTGTCGCCCTGAATCACCCAGCTGGGATAAGGCCCGGCGGCGATCAGGAATTCGGACATGACGGTCACGCCGTCGTCGGTGTGGGCGATGACGCGCAGATTGTCTTCGCCGTCGCCGGGATTGATGATCTGGCGCAGGCTTCCATACACCCGTGTGATCGGCGATTTGACCAGCTGGAGCGGCTGGTCGATCAGATGCGGCCCCCAGTTGAGCAGATAGCCGCCGCCGTATTTGTGCTCGGTCTGCCAGTCGCACCGCAGGCCGAAGGTGGTCACGCTGCGCCGAATCTCGAACACTCTGCCGATGTCGCCGCGCTCCACGACATCCCGAATCAGCCGCAGATCAGAGCCGAACCGGGCCGGCAGCCAGGGCAGCAGCATTTTGCCCGTCACCTTCTGGGCGGCGATCATGCGCTGCGCGTCGAGGACATTCGTCGCCCAGGGCTTCGTCACCAGCACGTTGACGCCCGCCATCAGGCAGTCGACGGTCATCTGCGCATGCTGATGAGAACGCGTGACGATGACCGCGAGCTCCGGCCTGATTTCCGCGAGCATCGCGTGATAATCCTCATACACAGGACAGGCGAACCGTTTTTGCGCCTTGTCGCGCGCTTCGGCGTCGATGTCGCATACGGCGGCGACCTGGAAATCCCCGCTGTACCGCTCGAGCGGGCCGGCGTGCATGGTACTGCCGTTTCTGCCATATCCGATGATGACCGTGCGAATCATGAAATCATGCCTCCTCATCATGTATAAGGGATGTTCATCTCGTTCAACAGGTTTGTGAGCGCGGCATGGGCCACGCCGAAGAGTTTCTCGCCCGTAAAGCCGCGCATTTTCCCGGCGGCTGCCAGATGCGGCTCCAGCGTCAGGAACATGTCCCTGTCCGCGAAGGCTTTGAGAACCTGCCTGAGCTGGCCGTCGCCTTCGCCCGCGGGAACGATCACGCCGTCCGCATGGCGCGAATCCTTGATGTGCATGTAGGACACATAATCCCGGACCCGGTTCAGGCTCTCATCAAACGGCTTCTCCCCCGCCGCGACGAAATTCGACGCGTCGAACACCGCCCTCAGCGCCGGATGGCCGACGCCTTTCAAAAGATCGGCGCAGCGCGCGCTCTTCTCGCCGTAGATGCCGGCTTCATTTTCGTGGAGGAGGGTGATGCCAGCGCTTTGCGCCATGTCGGCCATTTGAGTGAGCCGCGCGATCACCTCGTCGCGGTACAGATCGTACTCCTCCGGCTTCATGTAGAATGAGAACACGCGGATCCTGTCGCAGTCCAGCCTGCGCGCGATGTCTATGGCGCGCCTCGTCTGGTTCAGGCACAGCCCGGCGTCGCCCTCGATCGGCGTTTTGCCGATGGGCGAACCGATGGACGACACGCGCACTCCCCGTTCCTTCAGCGTGGAAGCGAGGGATTTCAGCGTTTCGTCCGACAGATCCAGCACGTTGACGTTTTCCAGCGAGCGCAGCGACAGATACCTGACGCCCAATCGCTGCATGACGTCGAGTTCCTCGCTCAGGCGGGGCGATATTTCATCGGCAAAACAGCTCAGCGTGTACATGTCAGCGCCTCCTCGTAGCGGCGCATGGTGGAAAGCTCCTCCGCCAGGTAATTCGGGCGATCCCACCCGATCCACTCGCCGCTCAGATAGCCGTCGTAGTCCATGCTCATGAGCTCCGCCAGAGCCTGCCTGTGATCGATGACGCCGCTCCCGATGGGCAGGAATTTGAGCCCGCCCACATAGGTGCCTCCATGAATATGCACATGGCGGATATAGGGGCGCAGCAAACCGAACGTCTCGCTGATATCCGCATGCGCGGCCAGGCAAGGATGCATGACGTCCCAGTTGACGCCGACATGCCGGCCGCGCGTCAGGCGCATGACGGCCGCGACATGCGCCGGCTCGCACCAGCTGTCGTGCGTCTCCATGCACAGGGAAATGTTATCATCCCCGATTTCGCCGGAAAGGGTATCGAGCGCCTCGGCCACCTGTCCGATGGCGGCCCCGCGCGTCATGCCCTCGTCGATCGCGCCGCCAAACACGCGGACGCGGGGAATGCCGATATCCGCGCACAGCTCGATGGCTCGCCTCGCGCCGTCCAGGGCGTCGGCGAGCTTCGCGCGGCTCGCCAGCTGCACGCTCGACGCCAGACAGCAGAGCGTCACGCCCGAATCGGCGGCCATGCGCTTTGCCTCGGCGCGGGCGGCCTTGGTCATGGCGGTTTCGATGCCGTGCTTATGGCCGGCGTCGATGCGCGGCTCGAAGCCCGAATAGCCGCTCGTCCGAACGAGTTCGAGCGCTTCGGGCAGGGTCAGTTCAGGACAGGAAAAGCTCATAAACGCGTATTTCATCGCTGAAACACCTCTTTCGTGAAGTCGTTCGCAGTTGCCCGCGCGCTTATTCCGGGGCGTTCGGCCGCTCTTTCCATGAAGCAACGCGTCTCCCCGCATCACAGTGCCGAATTGTCGATGATGACATCCTCCGCCCAGCGGGCCCATGCCGGATCGACGCCGATATCGCCGTAGGACGGATAATCCTTGCAGATGAGATTGCCGCCATGGGCGCGGAACACATCGCACATGGCCTTCGCCGTCTTTTCGATCAGGGCGCGGTCGCCTGTCGAGAGCACCTTCTGTATGTCGACCGGACAGTAGAAGGCCGCGCGGCCGCCGTACTCCTCCGCCCACACGCGGCTGCCGGTCAGCTCCGGCTGGTCGAACTGGAAACCGTCCACGCCGGCCTCCACCATCATGCCCACCAGCGGATACACCAGCCCGCAGGAGTGCACGACCAGATCAAGGCCGCGCTCGTGGCAGGCGGCGGCCAGACGCGCGTAAGCCGGGGCGAAGAGCTCTTCAAACGAAGCGGGGCTGATAAAGGGCGAAATCTGAGTGCCCCAGTCGTCGGCGATCATGGCACCGTCCGCGCCGTTCCGCGCCAGCGCGTCCAGCATGGGCAGGGTATAGTCGTACAGGCGGTTCAGAAACTCCCCGATGTTTTCGGGTTCCTCGATCGTATCAACCAGCGCGTTCGAAATCAGCCGGAGATCGCGCAGAATCGAGAATATCGACGCCGGCATCCAGCACCCCACATAATGATCTCCCGCTTCCGCGGCGCGCTCCCTCACGAACCGCCCATATTCTTCCGCGTCGTACGTGGGAAAGCGATAATCCGCCAGGGCCTCCCAGCCGTCCTGCAGCGCCCCGCGCACGCATTCGCCCTTTGTCTTTCCCTCCAAGCGCCCCAGGATGTTTCCGAAGGCGTCCATGCACACCTCGCCGCGGAAATGCGGCACTCTCGCAGCCAGATCCGGATAATGCCCCCAGGCGCCTTTTCCCTCCGCCTCCGGCCTGTAAAGCCGCGGGCCGGGCACAAAGCGTATGTCGCAATGCTCTTTATCCAGAAAATCCCATCCGAGCCTGTCGTGCGGCTGCCTTCTGAGTATGGCCCGTATCCTCTGTTTCGCGTTCATATCATCTCTCCCTGCCGTTTTTTTCAGTATCCTTTTATTATCCCGGAACGCCCGGGGAGCTCTTTTCCTGCTTTCCGGGAACCCTGATGGAAGCGGCGTAGGCGCTGTTGCACAGTCCCAGAACGGCGGACAGGGTGAAGAGCGTCTCAATGCCGAGCGCGCGCCAGATCCATCCGCCAAAAAGCGCGATCAGAATGGTGATCAGGTGGTTGACGGAAATACCCGTGGAAATGGTCGCGCGCACCTCCTCCGTGCTGTCCGATATGGCCTGCACATAGACGTTCGAAGCCATGGAGGCCAGGGAAATGATGGAATCGAGCACATAGTTGACGCAGCAGATCACATACGCGACCCGCATCGGAAACAGGTGATGCGCGAAGCCATAGAAGAAGCACACGATCACGAGGATCAGCGTATCCGTTACCATGACGGCCTTGTAGCCCACCCGGTCGATGATGCGGCCCACCAGCGGCGCGGCAAAGAACCCGCAGACGGCGGTGACGGCAAACAGCAGGCTTATGGTCGCCGTGCTGGCGCCATAGAAAAGGATCAGCACATAAGGGCCGAACGTGAAGAACACCTGCTTGCGCGCGCCGTAGAAAACCTCCAGGAAATAGTACTTCGTGTATTTCCTGCGGAAGTAGAAGCGGCTCCGGCTTTTGTCCGTCGCGCTGCTGCCGGTCAGCCGCATCGACGACGCGGTGCCCAACGCCAGCACGACCGCCGAAACCAGGAAGAAGGCGCGAAACGCTCCCGCGCCGGAAAGGAACAGGAAGGCGAACATGACCACGATATATCCCGCCAGCGTGCCCGCCTGATTCAGGGCGTTCTGCATGCCCAGCGCCGCGCCGCCGCGGCCTTCCCGCGCGTACTCGAGGGAAAGCGTGTTCTTCATGCCCAGCTGGATGTGTTCGCCCAGCGAGTGCACGCAGATGGCCAGCGTCACCCAGATCCGCGAGGAGGGCACGGCGAAGAGCATGGTCATGCCGCAGAGCATGATCACCGCGCCGATCTTGTAGATGGTCTCCGCGGACAGGGTGTACATCGCCGCCAGCAGGAAGACCAGCGCCAGCCCCGGCAGTTCGCGGAAAAACTCCGCTACGCCCCGGTCAAATTCCGTCATGGACACGATTTCGGCCAGATAATTGTCGATGACGCCCTTGTAGAGCCCATACCCCAGGCCCATCAGCAGGATGGACAGGAAAAAAGCCCTGTAAGCCGATTCCGGCCTGAAAATACTCCTGAATTTCTCCATTCCGCACACGCTTTCCTATCGGTTTTAATTTCAGTATCCGGCTGAATCGCCCCTCTCAGCGCCGTTCGGGAAACAGCGGATAGCAGCTGAACGGCTCCTTGTCGATCTCGAAATAAGGCACCAGCCGGTGCGGCGCGCAGCCCTCGATCTCAAAGCGCAGCGGCTCCTGCGCGGGGCGGAGGCTGGCGATATAATCCGCCGGGTCGATGTTCAGTGTCACGGGGCCGCCGTCCGGCTCGAACTCCGTGGGTTGGCATGCCGTGACGGCCATCAGCAGGGGCCCGTATTCCAGCGCGTACCGCTGGTAGGATACGGGCGGCTCGGCCCGCAGGTTGCGCTTCTGCTCCGCGCCGGTATACAGCGTCTGCCGCCACGCGAAGGGCAGGCGGAACACGACAGAGGAACAACCTTGCCACGTGCGCGCGACGGCGAGGTAGCCGCCCGGCGCGCCGGCATACGTCTCGCCGTCCACATCCACGGTCACATCGCCGTCGACCCAGCCGGGGATGCGCAGCTTCAGCGCGAAGGCCTGCGGCGTCTCCGTCTCCACGGTCAGGCGCACGGCGCAGTCGTAGGGCATATCGGTCTCCATCGTCACCTTCACATCGCCTTCCGACCTATGCCACACGAATTCGGAGGCGGCGTACATGTCCACGTAAAGCGCTTCCGGGGCGACGCTGTAAAGGAATTCCGGCAGCATGCCGAACAGCCTCGTGCCCACGCCGCAGCAGCAGTGAACCAGACCGCCCTGCTGCTTGTGGCCTTCGATCCAGGCGTGATAGCGGATGCCCGTCTCGTCCTGCTGGTTGGCAATGGCCACGTTGAAGAGCGATTTTTCCATCTCGGCCACGTATTTCTCCTCCTCCGGGAAGAGCCGATGCAGCCGCTGGTTGAGCAGGATCCAGAAAGAGGAACAGCACAGCTCGTTGTAAGCCCGGTTGGGCGCCAGCCAGTTGCAGCCGGGATAGGAATCCTGATACTCGCACAGCACGATGCCGCCGCCCACGTGCTGCCAGTCGCGGCGGTACATCTCGTAGGCCTCCAGCACAGCCCGCAGATAATAGTGTTTGCCGGTGGCGCGGTACAGGTCGAGGTAACCCTCCAGCGCCTCCAGCTCGGTGCCGTGCGGATGAGGCTCGTAGCCGGGCTGCTTGCGCACGCCGATGGCGTTCTGCTCGCGCATGATGAACTGACCCAGCCGCCAGTCCTCTTCATAATACTGGACGGTGGTGTCGATATCCTCTTTTTTGCCGATGGGCGTGTTGAAAACGAACGGGCTGCACACCACGCCCTGGAACGACAGCGTGAGATAGCGGATGATGGGCAGATCGTCGCAGCTGTTGAACCAGTCCTGCCAGCGGCGCAGCATGGGCAGCGCGTCCTCGTTGCCGGCCAGCGCCGCGGCCCACAGACCGTAGGTTAGCCAGATGCGCACGTAGTGGGGATATTCCAGCGTGCCGAACTCCTCCTGGGGCACGGCCATGAGGTAGCCGTCCGGCATACTGCACGATTTGATCTCGCCGACGATGGTATCGACGATCTTCCGCATGGCTGCGTCGTCCTCCCAGCGCAGCGCGTTGCCCGCCCCCATCAGCAAAAGCCCCGCCGTCTGGCCTTTGATGTTGTCTTCAAAGTGGCCCCTGTAGGGCTGGCCGGGGGCGTTCTTCCCGGCGCGACGCCGGAACCAGTACAGCGCGGCGTCTATACTGATCTTCTTCAGGAATTCCACATTGCGATGGAACACCTGCCCGAACAGGCCGCCGGTCAGCCTGACGCCATAGAGCGGCGTAAAAACCTCGTCTGGGATCCTGTTTTTGCCGTTGTTATCGATCCACTGCATGGGCAGCCTGCTCATACCGTTTCCCTCCCGCCGCGCTCACGCGCGTTTCTCTGTTGTTTTCGACGAATACGACGCGGATTCCTCTTGAACGAACGGCGCAGCCGGCGTTTCCCCGGCGCGCGCCGCCGGTCAGTACTCAACCCTGAACGTTCTGATCTTGAAGGGCGTAAACGTAATCGGCGCGTCGGGATCAATCCGCGCAGTTGTCTCCTCGAGCATGTCGCATTCGCTGAGTCCCTTCACCGCATGGCCGAACGACAGCTTCACGCTGGCCCAGCCGCCTTCGGCCTCGTAAAGGCGCAGTATGTACGCGCGCTGCCGATCCTCGCAGGGCTTGACCGTCTCGATGACGACGCCGGGATGGTTTGTGCGGCACAGCGCGGGAACGCCCACGCCGTCCTCGACCTCGACGGGCCTGTTGTTGAACAGGTAAGCGGGCTTGACGACCGTCTCCGCGCTGAAGCCGCCCATGTGCGGGAGCAGCGCGTAGCGGCAGAGATGCCTGCCCTTATCGCCGAACTTATCCGGCAGCATGCCGCCCTTGTGCAGGCTCAGCCTCATGCCGCCTTCCCTGACGGAGAGACCGTATTTGCCGTCGTTGAGCAGCGCGACGCCGTAATTCGCCTCCGAAAGGTCGGAGTACTTATGGTTGCAGGT
The DNA here is from genome assembly GCA_017620115.1 of Clostridia bacterium. Classification (GTDB taxonomy): domain Bacteria; phylum Bacillota; class Clostridia; order Christensenellales; family Aristaeellaceae; genus Firm-10. The sequence continues at coordinate 21,974 of JAFZRB010000127.1, forward strand.
CTCAAAGCGCGCCTTTTCGACCGAGGTCGAGCGGTGATTTGAACGGCGTATGTGGCCGAACTGGATCTCGCTGCGCACGCCGTCGCAGATGAGCGACGTATCGAAGGCCGCCTTGAGGAAGCGGTGCTCCTCCTGCCAGTCGATGACGGTATCGAACGTCACAAGCGGCGTCGCGGCGTCAAACACGATGTCCTGCGTGATCGCGCTTCGATCCGACAGGGCCCAGCGGCAGCGCAGGCGCAGCTCGACCGCGCCGCAGGAGATGATCTCGCGCGAAAGGAGGCGGCCGGCCGGCGCGAATTTTTCCTCGATATCGGCGTCAAGGTCCCAGTTATCCCAGGCCGCCGGCACATCCTCCGCCATCAGGAAGGTGTTGAACGGCAGCCCGCCGACCAGCTCCCGTCCCGTGCGCCGGTCGATAAAGGAAGACATTGCGCCGCCCGCGTCAAATTCGATCACGGCGAAGGGCGTGACGACGCGCCTCTCCCCGACCTCAAACGGACAGGGCGCTTCCGTCGGCGCGCTCTCCTCGACTGCCGCGCTGCCGAAGGGAGCGATTTCAAGGCCGGCCACCGCGGTCATCGTTTCGCCCTCCATATCCCTGAACACCTGGGTTTTCGCCCCTTTGACGCCGGGATGCGCGCCGGCGATGTAAACCGTGTCGGCGCGATCGAAGGACGTGCCGTTGTAAAGCGTCACGCGGCCCGAGTTTCCCGCGAGCGCCTGCCGCGTCAGGAGGTTCGCCCGGCTGATCGCGTCTCCCACGGACTTTTTCGTCTCCTCATGGACGGAGTGGATGCAGGTGCCGGGCAGTATGTCGTGGAACTGGTGGACGAGCAGCGTCTCCATCATCGGCGCGACGGGCGATTCGTCCGCGGCTTCGCCGTCCATGACGGCCCTGTGCACCAGCGCCATCTCAAGATTGTGCAGCGCGATCTCGCACAGGCGGTTGTTGCGCTTGATTTCGTGCTGATTGGTGAGCGTGCCGCGGTGCAGCTCGAGATACAGCTCGCCGGCGTAAACGCTGGGATTGACGCTCGTCTCCTCCATCTTTTTCATGAAGGCGGAAACCGTCGTGTAGCCGCTGCGCGCCGTGCCGTCGAGATCCCGCAGCCTGCGGGCCGATTCGAGCATTTCAAATTCCGGCCCGCCGCCGCCGTCGCCCTTGCCGAAGGAAAACAGCCGCATCGACGAAACGCGCTTGTCCTTCATGTCGCCGTCTCCGGTGAGCTCCTGGTAGGTTTCCGGGCTCGGCCCGATGTGCGTCCGGTTGAAATGGGTGAAGACGCTGGTGCCGTCCAGCCCTTGCCAGCGGAACGTCGTCATTTCCGGCCGGTTGGTGTCGTTCCAGGATATCTTGGTGGTCAGGAAATAATCCACGCCGCAGCCCTTCATGATCTGGGGAATCGCGTAGGAATAACCGAAGGTGTCCGGCAGCCAGAAGCAGTCCGCCGTATATCCGAAATACCGGCGCGTGAATCGCTGTCCCCACAGGAACTGGCGCACCATATACTCGCCGCCGGTCAGGTTGCAGTCGCATTCCACCCAGACGCCGCCGTTGGGCTCGTAGCGGCCCTGCGCGACGGCTTTCTGGATGCGGCCGAACAGCTCCGGATAGTGCCTGCGCAGCATCTCAGAATGATACGCCGAAGACTGCACGAACATGTATTCGGGGTATTCCTCCATCAGATTCAGGCTGTTCGCGTAGGTTCTGGCGCACTTCTTCTCCGTCTCCGTCAGCGGCCAAAGCCAGGCCGTATCCATATGACTGTGGCCGATCAGGCCGATATACGGGGCGCTGTCCGCGTTCTTTTTAGCCAGCTGCTCCTTCAGGAGAGGTGCCGCGGCGCGGAGTCCGTCGCGGAACTCGTCGTCGGAACAGGCCGCGGGATCGTAACAGAGCCCGAGGTGAGCCCCGTAGAGCGCGTTCTCGATCTGCGCGCGCCGGAACGAGCCTTCCGGCAGCGCCGCGCGCAGCGACAGCAGCGTCTTCAGGTCGAACAAGAAGTCCA
>JAFZRB010000128.1 GCA_017620115.1 Clostridia bacterium
AAGTGGTCAGGTCATCCCAGGTCTGGCAGCCGTTCTCCAGCCCGGCTTCCTTGGCCCAGTCGAGACGATAGGCAAAGCCGTGGTTGGTCCACTGGGAGTAGTTGTCTTCAGGGATGAAGTAGATGTCGCCTTCATAGGTGCAGACATCCCAGTGATCCTGAGGCACGGTGGCGTAGGTCACGGGCGCGTACTTGGCCAGCATGTCGGTGCCCAGCTCGAGGAAACCGCCGCGCTTGGCGTTCGGCCACGCGTCCAGCCAGTCGGTGGAAGAGCCGATCAGGTCGATGGAGCCGTCCATGGCCGCGATGCGCAGGTTGTAGTTGGCCAGGTAGTCGGTCCAGGAGATCCAGACGATGTTGACCTCAGCGTTGATCTTGTCGGTCAGGATCGCATTGAGCGCGGCCAGCATCTCGGGGTTCGCGCCGGTGGTGGGCGCGTCGCCGGTGGTCATGTAGTTTACGACTACATGCTTGGAGGTGTCGACGTCGGCCCAGGTCTCAGCCCAGACATCGGCGGCGTTCTCGACGGAAATCTCATCCGCGAAAGCCGCGACGCCCAGCGCCATGACGATGGCCATGAGGAGAGCAAGGAACTTTTTCATGGGAATCTTCCTCCTTTTTAATTCTGGCGAAAGGAACGCTTTCGCCTATTCCTGAGCCGCAGCGCGGCGTGGAATCGGTTGGGAACGCCCTGTTATCCCTTGACGGCGCCGACGGTCATGCCGCCGATGAAATAGCGCTGGATGAAGGGATAAAGGAAGATGATGGGGCCGGTGGTCATCATGGCCGTGGCCATCTTCAGCGATTCGGAAGGCAGGTTGTTCACGTCGACGTACTGGCTTGCCACCGAGTTCTTCAGCGACTGCGCCTCGTTGACGATCTTGTACAGCCGGTACTGCAGCGGCAGCACGGTCTTGTTCTGAAGGAACAGCGAGGACTGGTACCACTCGTTCCAGTAACCCAGCGCCAGGAACAGGCCGACCGTGGCCAGGCCGGGCTTGAGCATGGGCAGCACGATTTCCAGGAAGATGCGGAAGTCGCCCGCGCCGTCGATCTTGCCGGATTCGGTCAGCTCGTGGGGCACGGATTTGGCGAAGTTCTTCATCAGGATGATCAGCCAGGAGGAGATCATCAGCGGCAGCAGCACCGCCAGGTAGGAGTTGTTCAGGTGGTAGGTCTGGGTCATCAGCAGGTAATAGGGCGCCAGGCCGGCCTGGAACAGGCTCGTGAAGTAGATGAGGAAGGAGATGCCGTTGCGGAAGGGGAAGTCGCGCCGCTGCAGCGCGTAGCCGGTCATGGCGCAGATGAACAGGCCGCACAGCGTGCCGACCGCCGTCATGGCGATGGTCAGGCCGTAGGAGGCCCAGATGGTGCCGCCCTTGATGACCAGGTCGTAAGCCGCCGTGGTGGCGTTGCGCGGAACCAGCGTCACGCCGTAGGCGATGATGTTGTCCTCGGTTTCGAACGAGGTTCCGAGGATGACCAGGAAGGGGAAAATGCTGGCCAGCGCGAAGATGGTGATGAAGAAGTAGCCGATGCCGCGGATGACGTAGTCTGAAGTGGTCAGCTTCACCTTGGAGACGCTGTCCATCATGTCAAAATCTTCTTTTTTCCTTCTTGCCATGATCCACACCTCCTCAGAACAGCGAATAGTCCGGCTCGAGCTTCTTCACGATGGTGTTGACGGTCAGCACCAGGATAAAGCCGATCAGCGACTGATACAGGCCCACAGCCGAAGCCGTGGAGAAGTTGAAGTCGGAAACTGTGGCGCGGTACACGTACATCTCGATGATATCGACCTGCTTGTACAGGATGGGGTTGCGCCCGACCAGGTTCCAGAACAGGCCGAAGTCGCCCTTCACGATGCCGCCCAGCGCGAACAGCAGCAGGATGACGATGGTGGGGCGAAGCGAGGGCAGAATGATGTGGCGGATCTTCTGCCAGCCGTTGGCGCCATCGATCATCGAAGCCTCGATGATGGCGGAGTCGATGCCCATGATGGCGGCAAAGTACACGACGGAGTTGTAACCCGTCTTCTGCCACAGGTGAACCAGGATGATGATGAAGGGCCATGGATCGCCGGTCTTGTACAGCCGCAGCGGCTCCATGTTCATCTTCTTCAGGAGCACGTTGAGGAAGCCGGTGTCGGAGTTCAGCAGGCTGAACACCAGCAGGCCCACCAGAACCTGCGAGATGAAGTATGGCAGGAACATCATGGTCTGCGACACCTTGCGGAACATCTTGGACTGGATCTCCTTCAGCAGGATGGCCACGGCGACCGCCAGCAGGTTATCCAGCAGGATGAACGCCAGGTTGAACAGGATGGTGTTCTTGGTCAGCGTCCAGAGCTGGCCGGACTTCGCGACGAAGTCGAAGTTCTTCAGCCCCACGAACTGGCTGGCGAAGATGCCCTTGCGGTAGTTGTAGTTGACGAAGGCCACGTAGATGCCGGGCAGCGGCGCGTAGCTGAACGCGATGAAGTAGATGATGGCGGGCACGCACATCAGGATCAGCACGCGCGAGTTCCAGAGCTTCTTCTTCAGCGAACCGCCGGCGCTGTAGGGCGCGACTGTTCTCGGATTGATCGTTGACATAACCGACCTCCCAACTCTTTTCGTTTATTTCAGAAAAACCGGGCCGGACACGAAGCCAACGCGCGGTATCCGGCCTTTGAACGACATGAGAAAAATGACAGCCGCATTTTCACGGGGAATGGATAAATCATTATTTCCAATATATCATGCGGTTATTTGCCTGTCAATCTTGAACGGGGGCTTTCCAGAAATTTTATATGGATTTATATGAGCGCCTGAAAACCGTCAAAGCCGTGGCTGCCTCTTGTGGGCCGGCCGCTTTTATGATATGATACGGTCAGAAACAAAAAACATCGGAAACGGGAGGCGCGCCATGAAGCTCTCACTGGACGACGGCCGGCTGCTGCCCGGCACGACGAAAAAAGACGACACGCTGATTCTGCCCCCGGAGGGTGGCGGCATCCTGCTGCCGGAGCTGGCCGGGGACGGCCCGCGCTGGCTCAACGCGACCATGACCGTTCTGGCCGGCCACGCGCAGGCATTCGAGCTGCGCGTGTGGGGCGGTGAGGAGGAGCCGCGCGTGACCGTGCGCTTCGGGCTGATGCCGGGCTTCCGCGCCGCCGTGGCGCTGGATCTCAACTGGCTGGACGGCCACGTGCTGTTCCCCGGCCACCGCGTGGGCACGCAGAAGGTGGTGTGCCACGGTTCGCGCATCGACCGGGCGGAGATCCGCCGCGCGGCGCTGGTGAGCATGGCCTGCTTCGAGCCTGTCTCCGTGCGCGTCGAAAGCCTTTCGCTGGACGACGCGCCCTGCGCCGTTCAGCCTCCCTGCGGCGAAAAGCTGATCGACGCCTTCGGCCAGTACGCGCCGAAGGAGTGGCCTGGTAAGATCCGTTCCGAAGAAGAGCTCGCGGCCGCGCTGCGCGCCGAAGCGGCGAAGCCCGCCGCCTATCCCTTCCCGTCATGGACGAAATGGGGCGGCTGCGCTGACCGGAAACTCGCGCCGGGAACCGGCTTTTTCAGCCGCGCGCGGCGGGATGGGCGTTGGTATCTGACCGATCCGGAGGGCTGCGCTTTCTTCAGCATGGGGCCGGACTGCGTCGTGGCCCGCGCCGACTCGCGCATCGACGGGCTGGAGAACCTGCTGGACGGCCTGCCGCCCCGCGACGCGGCGCACGCATTCCTCTACGAATCGCCCCGCCGCGCTTTC
>JAFZRB010000129.1 GCA_017620115.1 Clostridia bacterium
AGGGCACGTCGTAGGCGTCGTGCATGAGCAGGATGAGGTAATTGTCCTCCAGATCGAGGGTGTCGATGATGTGGCCGCAGAACGCCTGAACAGCCTCCTCGTCGGTCAGCGCGGAATCGCGCAGCGCCATCAGCAGGCGGTGTTCCTCCCCCTCGCGCACCTGCTCCGTGGAAAAGCCGATGTTCACCAGGTTTTTGTCCGGCGTACCGGAGAGGGTTCTGCTGAACAGCGAGAGGTATTTTTCAGCCTCGTCCTCGGGCATGGCCAGCGGCGACTGGGCGAACTGCGAGATGATCTCGCGGTTCTGGTTCACATAGCAGCCGCGGATGAGCGTGGCGTTGCTGCGCTCGGGATTGAGGCGGCGGCGGATTTCGGCGATTTCTTTTCGGTTCATGATATACAACTCCCGGTCGATAAGATAAGCGTCCCGTCCGTTGGGAAGGGGAAAACCGTGTTCATGCGTCCGTTTCTTTCTCCTCGGTCGGCGGGACATAGATAACTATAACGCCTGTTTGCGGAATATGTCAACCGTTTTGACGCCGCCAACGCGGACGCGGAACGCAAAACCGCCGGCCTGCGCCTTTCGCGCCGGAGAAACGCCCAGGTTTCACAAAACAAAATAAACAGCAAATACACGCCGGCGTGATTGGCAGCGGTCCTGCGCCGTGCTATAATGCGAACGGCGCCGACGGGCGGCGCCCCTATCCCGACGGGCCGATGTTCTTCTCTCACAACAGAAACGGAGACAAGCTTCATGACGCGCATCACAAGGGACAAATCCTTCTACAGGCAGTTCTTCTCGCTGCTGGTGTTCATCGCGCTGCAGAACCTCATCGTGTACTGCGTCAACCTGGCGGACAACATCATGCTGGGCCGCTGGAGCGAGGAGGCGCTTTCGGGCGTGGCGCTGGCCAATCAGGTGCAGTTCCTGCTGCAGATGATCGTTTCCGCCACGGGCGAGGGCGTGGTGGTGCTCGCCTCGCAGTACTGGGGCAAACGCGATTTGAAGCCCATTCCCTTCATCAGCGGCGTGGGCATGAACGTGGCGCTGGGCGTGGGGCTTCTGTTTATGCTGGCCGCCCTGCTGATTCCCGAGCCCATCCTGCGCCTTCTCTCGAAAGAGCAGCCCATCCTGGACGAGGGCGTGAAGTACATGCGCATCGTGGGCTTCTCGTATCTGTTCTATTCTGCCTCGACGGTGCTGCTGGCCGCTATGCGCAGCGTGGAGAACGTGCACATCGGCATGGAGGTGTCGGTGATGGCGCTGGTGGTGAACATCTGCCTCAATTACTGCCTCATCTTCGGACGGCTTGGCCTTCCGAGCCTGGGCGTGCGGGGCGCGGCCCTCGCCACGCTCATCGCCCGCGCCTGCGAGCTGATCGTGGCGGCCTTCTACGCGCTGAGAATCGACAAAAAGCTGCGCCTGAAGGCGCGTCAGCTGTTTCGCACTGAAAAAACGCTGGCCAGGGACTACGTGCGCGTGGCCACGCCGGTGATTCTCTCCGGCCTCTCCTGGGGCATCGCGCAGTTCATCCAGACCAGCATCCTCGGTCATTTGGGCGGCGCTGCCGTGGCGGCGAACAGCATCGCCGTGTCGCTGTTCTCAGTCATCATGGTGGTCAGCTACGGCTCGGGCAGCGCTTCGGCGGTGTTCATCGGCAAGGTGGTTGGCAGCGGCGACCATTCGCGCATCCGGGAATACGTCGTCACGCTGCAATGCCTGTTTTTGGGCTTCGGCCTGCTCACCGGCAGCGCGATCTTCGCGCTCAAGGAACCCATCATCAGCTTCTACAACGTGGCGGAGGGCACGCGCGCTCTGGCGCGGCAGTTCCTCACCGTGCTCTCGATCACGTCCATGGGATCCTGCTATCAGGCGCCCTGCCTCACCGGCATCGTGCGCGGCGGCGGCAACACCAAGTTCGTGTTCTACAACGACCTCGTGTTCCAGTGGGGCATGGTCATCACGTTCTCGCTGCTGGCGGCGTATGTGTGGCATCTGCCGCCGGTGTGGGTGTTCTTCTTCCTCAAGAGCGACCAGCTGGTGAAGTGCATCGTGGCCGTGTTCGAGGTGAACAGCTACCGGTGGATCAAAAAGCTCACGCGGTGAAGACAGCCGGAACGGCGCATCAGAACAGCGTCAGCGCCAGCTGCACGGCGAACGCCGCGGCGCTGGCGAAGATCGCCACGGTGAGCAGCGATTTCTCCATCCAGGCCAGCGCCAGCGCCACGATCAGCGCCGCGCAGGCCGAGGGCAGGCTGCCCGTGGCGTACAGGATGGCCGGGAAGGTCATGGCGCTCAGCACGGCGTAGGGCACGTAATACAGGAACGAGCGGATGAACCGGCTCGTGATGCGCCGCCGGAACGCCGCCAGCGGCAGCATGCGGATGAGATAGGTCACCACGGCCATCACCAGCACATAGGGCAAAAAAAACGACCAGCTCATGCGTTTTCCCCCTCCTTTTCCGCGTCGTCCGGGATGGGGAAAAGCTTCGCGCACAGCGCCGACACGGCCACCGCGCAGATGATGATGGAAAAGCCGCTGGAGATTTTGTTGAGGCCCGGCAGATAATACATGGCGCAGCTCAGCGCCGCGGCGAGCACCACCGCCGCCCGCACGGCGTTATTGTGCTTTGCGGGCGGCACGACGATGGCGATGAACATGCCGTAGATCGCCACGCCCAGCGCGTCGCGCAGCATGTCCGGCAGCAGCGTTCCGGCCGCCGCGCCCAGCAGGGTGCCCAGCGTCCAGCCGATAAACGGCGCGGTAATGAGCCCGTAGAGGTAATCGCGGCCCACCGGCCCCTTCTGCCCGGAGGCCACGGCGAACACCTCGTCGGTGTTGCAGAAGGCGAAGAGCATGCGGCGCGGCGTGGTCATGCTCCCGTCCAGCTTCTGCGAGAGCGAGAGCGACATGAGCGCGTAGCGCAAATTGATGATGAACTGAGTGAGCGCCACCTCCAGCATGGGCGCGCTGGCCAGCATGAGGTTGAGCCCCGCCAGCTGCCCGGCGGAGGTGACGTTCGTCATGGAGATGAATACGGCCTGGGCGATGGTCAGCCCGCCCCGCGCGGCCATCATGCCGAAAGTGAACGACACGGAGAGATAGCCGAGGCCGATGGGGATGCCGTCTTTGAAGCCCTTTTGGAAATTCATAGTATATTACGACCTTTTGTTGCAGTTGAAAGAGACCGGCGCGGGGTATCACGTCTCGTCCGGCTGGAAGCGCTTCGGCTTGTACCTGTCCCCGAATTCCTGCCGCGCTTTGGCTGTGAGCTCCTGCACGAAGGCCAGCTTCGCCCGCGAATAGCCGTTTGGACGGCCGTTTGGCATGCGCTCCAGCCGGCCCGCGTTGATGTCGTCCAGTATCTTTTCTTTAAGCCGGCCGTATTCCAGCGCGGCGTCGGGATGCGCCAGCAGGTAATCCCGGAAATAAGGCTCGTTCCAGTCGCCCAGGTAGCGCACATGCAGGAAAAACACCTTTTCAGCGAATCCGTCGCAGGTCATGCCCTTCGTCAGCAGGACGCGGAACGGGTTTTCGGATTTCGTCGTCATTTCCACGCCGAAATCGATGGCCTTCAGCGCCTCCAGCATGTCGTTCACCTTGCACGCGCCGTCGATTTCCATAAGGATATCGACGATCGGCTTCGCGATCAGCCCCGGAACGGCGCTGCTCCCGATGTGCTGGATACGAACCACGTCGCTTCTGCTGACCGTTCGAAGGATCAGTTCCTTCTCCGCCTCATACCAGTCTTTATAGGCCGGGTTATACGGCTTCAGCACGATGGGGAACGTCTTCTGGAATTCCTCGGGCGTCAGTTCAGATACTCTTTTCGCCATGGCGGATATCCCTCCGATTTTGCCTTCTCACTGCCCGCCCTGCTGCATGATCTCCAAAAGATCCCAGATGCGCTGCAGGTCGTCGGCGGTCTGGTAGTGCACGATGAGCCTGCCGTGGTTCTCGTCGCCGGTCAGCTCGGCCTTCGTGCCGAACACGTCGCGGGCCATGCGCTCCAGGCGTTTGAATTCGGGATCGCGCGGCGGCTCGGGTTTCGCCTGCTTCGGCTTTTCGCCCTGCTGGGCGCACGCGCGCTCCAGCTGCCGCACCGACCAGCCCTGCGCGGCGGCCAGCTGCGCCAGCTTCAGCTGCGCGCTCGCGGGCAGCGCGACCAGCGCGCGCGCGTGCCCGGCGGACAGCGTCCCCTCGCGCAACATATCGAGGATGGGCTCGGGCAGCGTCAGCAGCCTGAGCAGATTCGCCACGGCGGGACGGCTCCTGCCCAGCCGTTCGGCGGCGGCCTCCTGCGTCAGCCCGCACTGCTCCATCAGGCGGCTCACGCCGGCGGCTTCCTCCACGGGGTTCAGGTCGTCGCGCTGCAGGTTCTCGATCAGGGCGGCCTCCAGGCGCTTCACTTCGTCCCAGTCGCGCACGATGGCGGGGATCTCGTCGAGGCCGGCCAGCCTGGCCGCGCGCCAGCGGCGTTCGCCCGCGATGATGGTGTAGCGCCGGCCGTTTTTGTACACCAGAATGGGCTGGATCACGCCCACGGCCCTGATGGACGCGGCCAGCTCCTCCAGCGCCTCTTCGCTGAAACGCCTGCGCGGCTGGTCGCGGTTGGGATCGATGTCGCCGAGCCTGAGGGAGACGACGGCGTCGCCCGCCTCAGCCTGGGACTGATTCAGCAGCGGATTGGCGGCCCCGACCTCGTCGGGCATGCCGCCCAGCAGCGCGTCAAGGCCGCGTCCCAGGCCGTTTCTTGCTTTGACCATATCTGTGTTGCCTCCGTTTTTCGGGCGTCTCTCACGCCTCGTTCCATTCGATGAATTCATCGGCCAGCCGCCGGTATGCGTCCGCGCCGGTGCTGTGGGGATCGTAAATATTAATGGGCAGCCCGTGGCTGGGCGCTTCGCTCAGGCGCACGTTGCGCGGTATGATGGCCCCGTACACCCGGCTTTTGAAATACTTTTTGACCTCCTGAACCACCTGCAGGCCCAGGTTCGTGCGGCCGTCCAGCATGGTGAGCACCACGCCCTCGATTTCCAGCGCGGGGTTCAGGCGCTTTTTCACCAGCTGCAGCGTGTTCATCAGCTGCCCCACGCCCTCCAGCGCGTAGTATTCGCACTGGATGGGGATCAGCACGCTGTCCGCCGCGGTCATGGCGTTCAGGGTCAGCAGGCTCAGCGAGGGCGGGCAGTCGATGAAGATGTAATCGAAGCGGTCGCGGACCGGCGCGAGCGCCTCGCGCAGCAGCGTTTCGCGCGCGGGCATGCTCACCAGCTCGATTTCCGCGCCGGCCAGCTCGATCGAGGAGGGGATCAGGCTCAGCGGGCCGAACTGCGTCGCCAGGATCGCCCCGTCGGCCGGCTTCTCGCCCAGCAGCACGTCGTAAACGGAGGCGCGGTTCCTGCCGCTGAGGCCGAGGCCGCTGGTGGCGTTGCCCTGCGGGTCGATATCGATCAGCAGCACGTTTCTCTTCCGCGCCGCCACGCAGGCGGCCAGGTTCACCGACGTCGTGGTCTTGCCCACGCCGCCCTTCTGGTTGGAAACAGCGATGATTCTGCTCATAACGATCGATCCCTCTCGCGGCGTTCGCGCGCGCTTCATGATTCAGGCCCATTGGCACATATATTATTGTATCAACTTTCCGCGCGAATGGCAAATAAATCTTCGTTAAGCGTGCGCGCAATCGGCGAAACCTGTGTTTGACAGCGGCCTGGCTGTGTGATATACTCAAGCTGTGAATTTATGCCGGCCCGCTGGCCGGTTTTGCGGCGCGACATGACATGTGTCCGCGTTCAGGAAAGGAAGTTATTCATCATGAAAGCCATTGTGAACGGAAAAATCATTCTGCCTGAGGAAATCGTCGAGGGGCGCGCGCTGCTGTTCGACGACAGGATCGCCGGCGTCGTTTCGCAGGACGAAATCGGCGGGGCGGAAATCATCGACGCGCGGGACGGCTTCGTCTCGCCCGGCCTGATCGACATCCACATCCACGGTTATCTCGGCGAGGACGTATCCGACGGTTCGGAGGAAGGGCTTCTCAGAATGGCCGAGGGCATCGTGAAGAACGGCGTCACCGCCTGGCTGCCCACCACGATGACCGTGTCGTATGAGGAGCTGCGGCGCGCGTTCGACGCCGTGCGCCATCTAGCCAATCGCGAAAGTAATCCCCGCGGCGCGCAGATGCTGGGCGTGAACGCCGAAGGGCCGTTCATCAATCCCTCCAAGAAGGGCGCGCAGGCGGTGGAGCACATCCGGCCCGCCGACGCGAATTTCCTCATCGAGAACAGCGACATCATCCGCCTGTTCACCATCGCGCCCGAAATGCCCGGCGCGCTGGACTGCATCCGCGAGGTCACCGGGAAGACCAGCCTGCGCGCCTCCATGGGCCACACCGCCGCCAACTACGAGGAGGCCAAGGCGGGCATCGAAGCCGGCGTGCGCCACGCGACGCACCTGTTCAACGCCATGACGCCCCTCAACCATCGCGACCCCGGCGTAGTCGGCGCGGCGTTGGCCGACGACCGCGTGATGACCGAGATGATCGCCGATACCTTCCACATCAGCGCCGACCTGTTCGGCCTGGTGGCCAAGGTGAAGGGCGACAACCTGATCCTCATCACCGACTGCACGCGCGCGGGCGGCCTGGCGGACGGCGAATACACGCTGGGCGGTCAGCCCATCTTCGTGAAGGGCATCGAGTGCCGCCTGAAGGACGGCACCATCGCGGGCAGCGTGCTGCGGCTGAACAACGCCGTGCGCAACCTGCGCGCGCACACCAGCCTGCCGCTGCAGCAGATCGTGCGCATGGCCTCCCTGAACCCGGCCCGCGCCATCGGCGCGGCGGACCGGAAGGGCTCGCTCGAGGCCGGCAAGGACGCCGACATCGTAATCACAGACGCCGATTTCCAGGTCGTGCGCACCATCATCGCCGGCGACACGGTGTATCAGAAATAATAAAGGAGGATTGGACCATGAAGAAAATCGCGAAATGCATTCTGGCCGTCGCGCTGTGCGCGCTGCTCGCCGCTCCGGCGATGGCCGAAACCGCGCCCGAGGGCGTACTGGCCGTGATCAACGGCGTCGCTTATCCCGCCGCCGACGTGCAGGCCGAATTCGACTACTACGCCGCCATGTATGAATATTACGGCATGGGCGACCAGATCGACGCGCTGAAGGAAGAAATCATCGATTACTACGTGCAGCGCTACGTTCAGATGGACGCGGCGGCGCAGCTGGGCCTCGACCAGTTCACCGAAGAAGAGGAAGCGGAGATCCTGGCCCAGGCTCAGGAGAGATACGACGAGACGCTGGCAGAATACGAGGGCTACTTCGCCGAGGAAGGCGCGTCCGACGAGGACGTGCGCGCGTCGGTGATCCAGTACTTCGAGGAGAACGGCTTTACCGTCGAGGTTCTCGCCCAGTATGCGCGCGAGGACATGATCTATGAGCGCTATTTCGATTATGTAACTGCGGACGTCACGGCGGACATCGAAGCGCTGTACGAGGCGCGCGTCGCCTCCCAGAAGGAGGACTACGAGGCCGATCCCACGAGCTTTGAATACGACGTGATGTACGGCGGCGACATCTTCTATGTGCCTGAAGGCTTCCGCGCCGTGTATCACATCCTGCTGCTGCTCGACGACGCCAGCGCGGACGAGCTGTACGACCTGCAGGGGCGCCAGGCGGAGATTGCGGCGGAGCTCGAAAACCCCGGCGAAGGTTCGGACGCGGCCTCCCTTCAGGCCGAGCTGGACGAAATCGGCGCGCAGATCAACGCGCTGATCGCGCCGCTGCTGGAGAAGGCCGACGAGATCTACGCGCGGCTGGACGCGGGCGAGGATTTCTTCGCCCTGATGGCCGAATACGGCGAGGATCCGGGCATGCAGGAGGATCCCTTCATGACGCAGGGCTACTATGTGTCCGCCGACAGCGTGATGTGGGAGACGAATTTCCGCGACGGCGCCATGGCGCTTGAAAAGGAAGGCGACGTGAGCGAGCCCGTGCTCACCAGCTACGGCATCCATCTCATCCTGCACGGCGGCGAGCTGACCAGCGGCCCGGTGCCGCTGGAGCAGGTGCGCGAGGCCATCGAGGCCACGGCGCTGGACGACGCGCGCCAGGACGCCTACAACGCGGCGGTCGAGGCGGCTGTGGCGGCCGCGGATATCGTCACGTATCCCGAAAACGTGATCTATACGCCCTCGCAGGAAGAGCCTGTCGGTTGATTTTCAAAAACCGGTCGGGCGGCCCGCCTCCGGACGGAGAAGCCTGAAATCCTCATGGTTTAACTTGACACTCCGCCCTGTTCATGCTATACTGAAACAAATCTGAACGATAGCCCGCAGGGGCGTCCGATAGAGTCCAACAGAATGGAGAGAGATCATCATGAAGAGAATTATGACCATCAATACCCGCGACCTGAACAAGAGCGCCAAGACCGGCGGCTGCGGCGAGTGCCAGACTTCCTGCCAGTCCGCCTGCAAGACCTCCTGCGGCGTGGCCAACCAGAAGTGCGAGAACAAGAACAAGTAAACCGAGCGCCAATAAAAATGCCGCCGCAGAGGGCGGCATTTTTAATGCCCGGATCATGAGGGATTAGTATGGTTCATCAATACAAGCTGAACGGCTATAACATCGTGCTCGACACGGCCTCCGGCTCCGTTCACGCGGTGGATGAGGCCGCTTACGACATCATCGCGCTGTATAAGGAAAAGCCGGAGGACGAGCTCGTGGCCGCCGTTACGGAAAAGCACGGTCTTTCGGAGGCGGAGGCGCGCGAGTGCCTTCAGGATGTGCGGGCGCTGGAGCGGGACGGCAAGCTGTTTTCCGAAGACATCTATGAAGACTTGGCCTTCGATTTCAAGGCGCGGCCGGCGGTGGTCAAGGCGCTGTGCCTGCACGTGGCGCACACCTGCAACCTCAACTGCTCCTATTGCTTCGCCAGCCAGGGCAAATATCACGGCGAGCGCGCGCTGATGTCCTTCGAGGTGGGCAGACAGGCGCTGGATTTCCTCATCGCCTATTCCGGCAAACGCCACAACCTGGAAGTGGATTTCTTCGGCGGCGAACCGCTGATGAACTGGGACGTTGTGAAGCGGCTGGTGGCCTACGCCCGCGAACAGGAGAAGCTTCACGACAAGAACTTCCGCTTCACGCTCACCACCAACGGCATGCTGATCGACGACGACGTGATCG
>JAFZRB010000130.1 GCA_017620115.1 Clostridia bacterium
AACAGCCGCACGCGCACGCCGTTGGCCGCCATGATGGCCGCAGCCTCGCGGGCAAACACATCGGAGTTGTTGCGGCAGTCAAAGCAGACGCACACGCCCTTTTCCGCCGCCTCCCGTCCCTCGGAAACGATCAGCTCTGCAAAAGCCTGCGTGGCATGGCGGATGATGTGGATGTTCATGCGGTTGGTGCCCAGCCCCATGATGCCGCGCAAACCGGCGGTGCCGAAAGCAAGAGGCGCGTAAAAGCGCTCCTCCATCTCCTTCTCGTCGCCCCCGATGGCCTTGAGCTCGTTCCACTCCGCTTCGCTGAGTGCGGGACTGTTGAGCCATTCTTCGTAGGTTTCACGCCAACTCATGTTAGAGGTCCTCCCTTTCATATTCTTCCGGCTCACGCAGCAGCTCGCAGGCGTCCGCCCACAGTGAGGCGGGGACAAAGATGTCGGTGCCTGTGCCGCTCACGCCGATGATCAGCCGGCCAAGATCTCCGTTTTCCGGGTATTGACGCAGACAGGGTATGCCATAGGATTCCATGCGGGACACCAGAAGAGCCTCGGCCATGTCCAGGGGCTCGCAATGGCACAGATAGACTGGAGGCTCCGGCTCGCCGTCCTCATCCCGGGGCCAGCGCGCCATCAGTTCGCCGGGGATATACCGCCCCCATTGGGGCGCGGCTTTCGTTTCCTCGTCCATTTTGACTCCCAACACTATTTATGATACTTTCCGCCCTCCAGGATCGTGAAGGCTCGGTAGATCTGTTCGAGCGCCATGACCCTGGCCAAATGGTGGGGGAACGTCATCCGTGACATGGACACGCGCGCGTCGGCGCGGTCCTTCACCGCCTGGGACAGGCCGTCGGACCCGCCGATCACGAAGCACACGCGGCTTTTCCCGCGATTGGCGCACTCGCCGATCAGCGCGGCGAGATCCTCGCTGGAGAAGAGCTTCCCCTCCACGCAAAGCGCCGCGACGAAAGCGTCCGGGGACAGCTTTTTCAGCACGGCTTCCCCGTCGCGCTCCACGTCTCCGCTCTCGGGCAGCTCCAGCCGCTCGAGAGCACAGTATCGCCCCAGCCGCTTGGCATACTCCTCGCAGGCCTGCGCGTAGTAGCTCTCCTTGAGCCTGCCGATGCAGATCAGTTGGATGCGCAGCATGTCTATATCTCCACGTGCAGAGCGCCGCTGACCGGCGCCACATGCACCGCCACGTCCGCATAGCCGTTGGCGTCCAGCGCCCGACGCACCGCGGCCAGAGCAAGCGCGGGAGTGTTGGTCTCCCGGCTCAGATGGCCCAGCACCAGGTCCCGCGTGCCGCTTCCGGCCAGCGCGCAGGCCAGCGCGGCACAGTCGTCGTTGGACAGATGGCCCCGCTCGGACAGGATCCGCCGTTTGAGCGGGAACGGATACGGCCCGCCGCGCAGCATATCGAGGTCGTGGTTCGCCTCGATCAGCGCCGCGTCGCATCCGGCAAGGTTTCGGAGCATCGTCTCGGAGACGAAGCCCGTGTCGGTGCAGAAGCCCAGCCGACGCTCCTCCGCGTCGATGCGGTAACCCACGCTCTGATCGGTGTCGTGGGGCGTGGGGAACGCCCGGACGCGCAGTCCTCCGATACAGAACTCCTCATTTTCATCGATACGGCGCAGCCGGTCGCCAAGCTCAGGCAGCTGTCCGTCAAGATGCCAGGCCACGGTGCCCGGAGCGAACACCGGCACACGGCAGTACTTTGCCATCATCCGCAGCGCCGCGATATGGTCGCTGTGCTCGTGGGTGATCAGCACGCCGCTGATATCGTCCATGTCCAGGCCTTCGGCGCGCAGCGCTGTCCGTATCCGCCGCAGGGAGATCCCGGCGTCAATGAGGATACTGGTATCTTCGCCGCGCACCAGGGCGCAGTTGCCGCTGCTGCCGCTGGCGAAGACGACAAGCTTCATCCGGCGTTGGCGCTCAGACGCTCGGGCTCGTCGGGCTCATCCACAATGCGGATGTTGGCGCCCAGCGCCTGCAGCTTTCCCACCAGATCCTGATAACCGCGCTCAATGTATTCGATGTCCTCCACCGTGGTCACGCCGTCGGCGCAGAGCCCGGCGATGACCATGGCGGCGCCGGCCCGAAGATCGCAGGCCGCCACCGTGGCGCCGTGGAGGAGCTCCACGCCCTCCACCACGGCCACGCGGCCGTCCACCTGGAACTGGGCGCCCATTTTGCGCAGCTGGTTGACGTACTTGTAGCGGTTGTCCCACACGCCCTCGGTAATGACGCTGGTGCCGTCGGCCACGGCGAGCGCCACGCCCAGCTGGGGCTGCATATCTGTGGGGAAACCGGGATAGGGCTGGGTCTTGACGTTGACACGGTGCAGCCGTCCGGTGGAACGGACCAGCACCGACTCGGGGTATTCCTCTACGGTGACCCCCATCTCCCGCAGCTTGGCGCTGATGCAGTCAAGGTGCTTCGGGATCACGTTGGTCACGAGCACCTCGCCTCCGCAGGCGGCGGTGGCGGCCATATAGGTGCCCGCCTCGATCTGGTCGGGGATGATGGCGTAGGTGCCGCCGTGGAGGCGGTCCACGCCGTTGACCTTGACGGTGTCAGTGCCCGCGCCGCGGACGTCCGCGCCCATGGAGTTGAGGAAGTTGGCCAGGTCCACGATGTGGGGCTCGCGGGCCGCGTTCTCAATGACGGTGCGTCCCTCAGCCAGCGCCGCGGCGAGGATGATG
>JAFZRB010000131.1 GCA_017620115.1 Clostridia bacterium
AAAGCTGGCGAGCCGCTTCAACTGGTTCTGCGCCCGGGGTGAAACGCCTTTCGTCTCAATATACAGCCGATTTGCCAGAATACAGGAAAGCTGTTTTGTTGTATCTTCGGCGGGCAGTCTGCCCGTGTGCCGATCCCACGGTTTTTCCTCATCATTATTCTGATTCTGTGGAAGCGTGTCGGTCGCCTTTGCCCGCTCGACATAGCTTTTCAGGTCGTCGCGACGAAGAAGTCGGACGCCTGACAAATAAGCCCACTGATCCTGATACGGTTCAAAATCCTCGTTGACAAATAAACTTCCGCCCCTCTTCTGCGCCGCTTCCTTCTGGAGCGGGAGGGCAATCAGATTGCCAAAGCCGCCCTTGGGCATGGTATCCTGATTTGGAAA
Organism: Clostridia bacterium; assembly: GCA_017620115.1. Lineage (GTDB taxonomy): Bacteria > Bacillota > Clostridia > Christensenellales > Aristaeellaceae > Firm-10. The sequence continues at coordinate 388 of JAFZRB010000131.1, forward strand.
CATCCTGTCAAAGGATTTGAATGTCATCCTGGGGTTATTTTGCATGCACGATTCCAGCAGGCAGGTGGCAAACCGGCGTGCCAGAACTGCTTCGACAGGTTCATTCAGGAAAAACCACATATGCGCGCCGTTGCCGCTGCGCGATGTTTCTACGCTGCACGGGATACGCTCATTTTCGCACAACTGACGCAGGCAGGATACATCGTCCTTCCAGGTTTCCTCATCGAAGTCGATCGCCAGAAAACGGCAGGTGTCGTCGTTCAGCAATGCATATACACCGAGAACCTGTTCGCCTGATAAATGCTTTCGAACGGCGTCATCATCGAATGGGTAATAATCTGCATTCGGACATTCTGCGCATTTTGCTTTCGGCTTGCCGCAAATGCCCGGCACCCACAGATTTCTGCAAGCGGGACTGTATCCTGATCGGCCAGCCTTATTGGTCCAGCGGTAGGCATACGCATCATTGCGGCCAGTAAACAGCTTACGAAAAAGGGCGGTTTTCTCTTCCGTCGTACTCTTTTTCGTCAAATGGAAACCGGTGTCGATTGATTCAATGGAAGAGGAGGTTACAACCATTGGCAAATCCATTGACAATTGAGCGCCTGTTAATGGCTCTGTGCCACGACAGGATGCGGCGTCATGGTTTTCGGTTCGTTCTCTTTGCTCTGCTATGTCATCTATTCCGTGAATGCGCAACAAGCGGCGCAGCCGTTCATTTTCTTCCAGCTGCGCCTTGTACAGCTTATACAGTTCTTCATAATCCGACGGAATACGATAAGCCATACCAGAAACTTCCTACACCATTTGCTTTATTCCTTCGCGCTCTTCCGTTTCTTCGGCAAACAGCCCGAAAATGTGCAGCGCGGACTGACCGTACAGGCCGGTTTCATCGTCTGAAAAGCTTGCGCCTGTCGCGGACAGAAAAAACCGATCCAGCGCTTCATCCTCCGACCAACCGTACCGTTCAACGATCATGCGGACGATCTCCGGAAGCAACGTCGCTCGAATTGTCGCATGCATTTCTATACCTCCACTTCATAGCTGGATACAAAATGCAATTCCGCCAGAGCGGCCTCTGTGCAAAAAGCCAATTGGTTGTTGATCTGCTCAAACCTCAAACGTTCCACCGCATCCTCGCGCCGCATGATGCCCTGAACGACGAAAGATACCGTTTCACCAACGCTGTCATTGGCGATTTTTCCGATGACGATATCATATGGATGCCGGAACGCCGGATTGCTGCGGCAGTTTACCACCATGTCCAGCCAGTCCAAGCTTGGCCCATCAAAGGACTTGACGGAAAGGGCGGTTTCCGGATTCCACTCATACACATTCACGATCGGCCTCACGGCATGACCTTCCCTACGGGCCTGTATCTTTGCTTTCCGCACAGCCCAGCGTTCCGCCTGAGGCCGAATATCCGTTGTGTAAAAAGCAAAGCCGAAATCCCGTCCAATCTCGCTGCGAATAATGACGGGGTTCCTGATTTCCTGCGTCGTACCATGATACAAAATCATATGGCATGAGCTCCCTTCAGATACTCGCCGCAGAATTGAACCATATATTCCATACCCATGCCATGGAGGTCTTCATAGTCCGATTTTAATAGATCCAGAAGACCTTCCCGCTTAAAAAGCTGGTAGACCTCATTGCCCGGGCGGTTAATGGCATCCGCGTAATTCTCTATGCAAAACCCAATGAAAGACAGTTTACTCATATGCTGAAACTCCTTCTATCCGCAACCTCTTTTCTCTTCGCGTAAATAATTATATGCTCCTTCGCGCAGGCCGTCAAGCAGCTTCAAAAATAGTGTACCCCCATAATTTTCCTCCTCCCATTGCCCCCTTCCCCGATTCATGTTATAATATGTCCATAACAGAGAACAGCGAGGGACATTTCATGCCGGACAACACCGCCACCATCGGCTTCGAGAAGCAAATCTGGGACGCCGCCTGCGTCCTCTGGGGCCACATTCCCGCCGCGGAATACCGGAAGGTCATCGTGGGGCTCATCTTCCTGCGCTACATCTCCAGCGCCTTCGAGGCGCGCCGGCGGCAGCTGGTGACCGAGGGCGAGGGCTTCGAAGACGACCCCGACGCCTACGCCATGGAGAACATCTTCTTCGTGCCCGAGGCGGCGCGCTGGGGCGTCATCGCGGCGGCGGCGCATACGCCCGAGATCGGCACGGTGATCGACGACGCCATGCGGGCCATCGAGGCGGACAACAAGTCGCTCAAAAACGTGCTGCCGAAGAACTACGCCAGCCCCGACCTGGACAAGCGCGTGCTGGGCGACGTGGTGGATCTGTTCACCAACATGGACATGGGCACATCCGAGGCCAGCAAGGACCTGCTGGGGCGCACCTATGAATACTGCATCGCCCAGTTCGCGGCCTACGAGGGCGTGAAGGGCGGCGAGTTCTACACGCCCGCCAGCGTGGTTCGCACCATCGTCGAGGTGCTCAAGCCCTTCGACAACTGCCGGGTGTACGACCCCTGCTGCGGCTCGGGCGGCATGTTCGTTCAGAGCCGGAAATTCGTGGACGCCCACAGCGGCGCGCGGGGCGAGATCGCCGTGTACGGCCAGGAGTCCAACGCGGACACCTGGAAGATGGCGAAGATGAACATGGCCATCCGCGGCATCGACGCGGACTTCGGCCCGCACCACGCCGACACCTTCTTCAACGACCTGCACCCAACCCTGAAGGCGGACTTCATTATGGCGAATCCGCCCTTTAACCTCTCCAACTGGGGGCAGGACAAGCTGAAGGAGGACGCCCGCTGGCAGTTCGGCATCCCGCCCGCGGGAAACGCCAACTACGCCTGGATACAGCACATGATCTACCACCTGGCCCCGAACGGCAAGCTGGGCCTGGTGCTGGCCAACGGCGCGCTGTCCACCCAGTCCGGCGGCGAGGGCGAGATTCGCAAAAAGATCATCGAGGCCGACCTGGTGGAGGCCATCGTGGCCATGCCCACCCAGCTTTTCTACAGCGTGACCATCCCCGTGACGCTGTGGTTCATCACGAAGAACAAGCGCAACAAGGGCAAGACCGTGTACATCGATGCCCGAAACATGGGCCACATGGTGGATCGCCGCCACCGCGATTTCACCGACGCCGACATCGCCCGCATCGCCGATACCGTGGCGGCCTTCCAGGCGGGGACGCTGGAGGACGTGAAGGGCTTCTGCGCCGTGGCGACGATTCAGGACATCGCCGCGCAGGACTACATCCTGACCCCCGGCCGGTATGTGGGCATCGAGGCGCGGGAGGAGGACGGGGAGCCCTTCGAGGA
>JAFZRB010000132.1 GCA_017620115.1 Clostridia bacterium
CCACCCGGGAGCTGCTGTATACCATAGCGGAGCACGTGAAGAACGGAGTCTTCTCCACCTTCAAGATTTCCAGCTATCCCGGCAACTTCCTGAACGCCGGGCAGTGTATCTTTGCCGTGGACTCCACCGCCGGCGCGACGTGGATGGGCTCGGCCGCCCCGCTCTCCGATATCCCCGCCGACCAGTTCGTGGAGTTTGAAACGGCGGTCTACCCCGTGCCGCAGTTTGATCCCGACCACCCGCAGATGATCTCGCAGGGGCCCAGCATGTGCCTGTTCAACAAGCAGGACAGCCAGGAGGTGCTGGCCAGCTGGCTGTTCATGCAGTATCTGCTGACCAACGACGTGCAGATCGCCTATGCCGAAACCGAGGGCTACGTGCCCGTGACGCTTCGCGCGCAGCAGGACGCGGCCTATCTCGACTACCTCTCCCGCGCGGGCGAGGACAACAACGCGCACTACGCCGTGAAGATTCAGGCTTCCCAGCTGCTGCTCGACCACACCGCCGACACCTTCGTCACGCCCGTGTTCAACGGCTCGACGTCGCTGCGCGACGCCGCGGGGCAGATGATCGAGAACGTGACGAAATCCGTGCGGCGCAAACAGACGGTGGACGACGCCTACATCGAAAAGCTGTACGGCGACATGGTCTCCCTCTACCGCCTGAACACGAGCGGTTCGCAAAGCGCCGCGGGTTCCGCGCGCTCCGAGCTGGGCCCGCTGCCGCGCACCGCGGTGGCCCTGATCGCCGCGCTGGCGGCCGCCTGGATCCTCATCGGGCTGTACGCGCTGAAACAGGCGCTCGACAAGAAAAAGCATCGGAAAATAACATAAGCGTCATGCTATTCTTTACAGCGTTCAGTATAATATGGGTGAATCCAAACAAGGAGGAGAATAAACATGAAGAAGATTGTTACCCTGCTTCTGGCGGCCCTGATGGTTCTGTCCCTGTTCGCCTGCGCGGCCGCGGATGAGGCCGAAGGCGTCATGACCCATGCCGACTACGCCGCCGCCGAGCTCGACACCGAAGTGACCGTGGAAACCTATGTTCAGGCTCATCAGTCCTGGTGGAACGACCAGATCACCCTGTACACCCAGGATGAGGACGGCGCGTACTTCATCTACAACTGCGCCTGCTCCGCGGAAGACGCCGAGAAGCTGGTTCCCGGCACCAAGATCCGCGTGAAGGGCTACAAGAGCGAGTGGTCCGGCGAGGTTGAGATCGTGGACGGCACCTTCGAGATCATCGAGGACGCCGAGCCCTGGATCGCCGAGGCGACCGACGTGACCGAGCTGCTGGGCACCGACGAGCTGGCCGATCATCAGAACGAGTTCGTGGCCTTCAAGGGCATGACCGTCGAGTCCTACACCTACAGCAAGGGCGACGAGACCGTCGACACCGGCGCGGCCTTCGCCTATGGCTGGGACGCTTCCGGCGCTGAGGGCACCGACGCCGACCTGTACTTCACCGTGTCCGTGAACGGCGCGTCCTACACCTTCACCGTCGAGTACTATCTGTGCAACGAGACCACCGAGGTCTACGAGGCCGTGCGCGGCCTGAACGTGGGCGACGTGATCGACCTGGAGGGCTTCCTCTACTGGTACAACGGCGCGAATCCCCACATCACCGCCGTGGCGCCCGTCGTCGGCGAATAATCGCGCATAACATTCAGGGAACCGCTCGATGAGGGCGGTTCCTTTTTATGATTATATTCTTGACCAGCTTTTCAAACCGTGCTACATTATTGGCGGAATACAGATAAACCTGACAATACGCCATGCTTTGAATGTATATGAGGGGGATTTGTTATGAAGAAGGTCCTGGCGCTGGTTCTGGCGCTGGCGCTCCTGATGAGCGGAACAGCGTTGGCGTTTACGGAAAAAGACAAATATATCGATGTGTCCAATCAGGGCCTGACCAGTCTTGACGTCAGCAGGAACACAGCATTGAACTATCTGAATTGCTACAATAATCAGCTTACCACACTCGACGTCAGCATGAATACCGCGCTGACCAGGCTGTTTTGCGGCAAAAATCAGCTCACCAGCCTCGATGTCAGCAAGAACACCGCGTTGAAGTATCTGTGGTGCAACAGTAACCAGCTCACCTGTCTCGACGTCAGCAAGAACACCGCGCTGATCGATCTGAATTGCTACAATAACCCCGAAGGCTTCTACCTCATTGTCATGCCTTCCAGCTACGCCATGAAGTACGCTGTTGAAAACGGCATCCCCTACATCTTCCCCGGCGAGCCCGCGCCGACGCCTGAAAAGCCCGCCATCGACCCCTCCCTCACCGGCTTCACCATGGTGGACGGCGCGAAGATGTTCGTCTCCGGCGGCGCGGTGGTCGACGTGAGCGGCCTCGTGGCCGACCCGGACAGCACCGACTGGTACTTCTGCTCGAACGGCGTCGTGCGTACCGACGTGAGCCAGCTTGTGCTCTATGACGGCGCGTGGTTCTATGTCGTCGGCGGCAAGCTGGACACCACCTTCGCCGGCATCGTGGACTACGACGGCGGGCGCTTCCTCGTGGGCGCGGGCCGCATCATGACGGAGGTTCAGGGCCTCAATCAGGACCCCGTGACCGGCGCGTGGTTCTACTACGGCGACGGCATGATCCAGACCCAGTACACCGGCCTCGCCATGTATGACGGCGCGTGGTTCTACATCGTGAACGGCCGCCTCGACGAAACCTTCACCGGCGACGTGCAGTACGACGGCGCGTGGTTCCACGTCGTGAACGGACAGATGGTCGCGCAGATCAATTAGATAAACAAAAACAGCAACTCAAAGGGGAGCCGCGCAGACAGCGCGCGCTCCCCTTTCGTATTCTGTGCCGCCCGGGCCGCCGGGCTCTATTTGCCGATCCGCTTTATCAGCGCCTGCGCGCACAGCCCCGTGAACAGCCCCGCGACCATGCCGCTCATCAGCAGCACGGGCAGATACGCCAGCAGCCCCGGCGTGCCCGTCACCGCGACGGCCACGGCGATCTGGCCCGCGTTGTGCGCCGCCGCGCCGATCACGCTGGCGACCCAAATCTGCTTCATCGAAAGGACGCGCCGCAGGCCAAGCATGGCCAGCAGGCATAAAAGCCCGCCCGCCGCGCTGTACATCAGCGCGGACAGCCCCCCCGCGAACACCGCCCCCAGCAGGACGCGCGCGGCCAGGATCGCCGCCGCGTCCGCCGGGCCAAGGGCGAACATGGCGTACACCGTGATGATGTTCGCCAGGCCCATCTTGATGCCCGGAATGCTCGTCAGCGGCGGAAGCTGCGCCTCGACGATGAATATGATCAGCGCCGCGCCGGTAAGCATGGCGTCGCGCGTCAGGCGTCTCGTGTTCAAGCCAACTCCTCCATTGCATCATCCGCTCACGGCGTCCAGCGCGCCGTCGTCGCCGCCGGAGACCAGCGTAATGACCAGCCGGTGCGGCAGGCACACGATGGGAACCGCGCCGCCCTCCAGCCAGCCCTGCTTCACGCACACGTGATCCGGGCAGTCGGCCTCCGCCACGCGGATGCCGCCCGGCCGCACAGCGACGGTGTTAGAGCCCCTGTCCGTCTCGATCACGAAGCTGGCCTCCCCCGTCACGGCGGAGAGGTCGATCTCGCGAACGACTTCGCCGTCCACAGTGATCCGCGCCAGCGTGCGCTCCCCCGGCGCGCGCCAGACGAGCAGCGCCGCCCCCGCGCACAGCGCGAACGCCGCCGCGAGAATGACGACCCAAAAGCGGTTGCTTCGTATTAATGGGGAATTGAGGGGGCGGCGCGGCAGAGCGCCGTTCACTTTGCCTCGCTCATCATTTTTCAGGTGCCTTTTCATGCCCATTCCCCATTTTCAGTCAAGGTATCTGATCGTCGCCCAGGCATACGCCCCCATCGGCGTGAAGGAGTCCTTCAGGCCGCGGGTGATCCAGACGGCGCCGTCTTCGTCCACGAGGACGGCGTCCACGCCGTCGATGGTTTTCAGCAGCGCGCCCGCCTTTTCCGCGCCCAGCACGTACAGCGCCGTGGTCAGCGCGTCGCACAGCATGCCGCTCTCCCCCACCACCGTGGCAGAGACGAGGCCGCTGTCCGCCGGGCGGCCGGTGGCCGGATCGAAGATGTGGCCGTAAACCGCGCCGTTCTCGGCGGTGAAGAAGCGCTCGTAGCTGCCGGAGGTGACGACGGCCCTGTCCGTCACCGACAGCGCGCCCACGTAGCCGGTTTCATCCTTCGGGTCGCGGATGCCGATGCGCCAGGCGCTGCCGTTCTGCTTCGCGCCCACGCAGTATATGTTGCCGCCCAGGTCGATCAGCGCCGAGCCCGCGCCGCCCTCGCGCAGCAGCTCGGCCAGCCGGTCGGAGGCGTAGCCCTTGACCACCGCGCCCAGGTCGACCATCGCGCCTTCCGGCAGGCGCGCCTCAGCGCCGTCGAGCGCCACCCGCCCCCAGTCCACATTTTCGAGCAGCGCGGTGATCTCGTCGTCGCCCGGCACGCGGTAATCGCCCGTGGTGAAGCCCCACGCGCGCACCACGGGATACAGCGTCACGTCCAGCGCGCCGCCGGTCTTTTCGCCCATGTCCAGCGCGAAGCGCAATACCGCCGCCGTCTCCTCCGACAGCGCCGCCGCGCCCATC
>JAFZRB010000133.1 GCA_017620115.1 Clostridia bacterium
CGCCATGAGTCCGCACAGGCCCAGCGCGGAGCCCGCCGGAGCCACGCCCGAACCAAGCGCCAGCGCCGCGCCGCAGGCGATGCCGCCCATCGCGCCCATCGCGGGGCCGCGCGAAGAGAGAATCAGCGTGACGAACACGGCCGCGCCTTCGGCGATTTCGCCGCCCGCAAAGGGCAGGCTGCCCATGCCGATCAGGATCATTTCCGCCAGCAGGGCGCAGGAGAGCCTCTCGTCCGGCAATAGGCGTTTGCGATCCGGGCGGAGCGCCATCGCGCCGGTCAGGGAAGGCGCGAGCAGCGCGGCCGCGCAGGACGAAAGCAGCGCCGTCATCATATTATAGGGAACGCCGCCTGCCATGAAGAGGCCGGGCAGCAGCGCCGCCGCGCCGGCCTCCAGCGCGGTGATCCCATCGCGCGCGGCGGCAAGCCGAGGCACCGGCAGCCGCCGGACGAGCAGCTCGAACGCGCCCGCCAGCGCGCATCCCGTCAGCGCGGACACAGCCTGCGCGCTCCATCCGCTCAGAACCCCATACAGCGCGCATCCCAGCGCCATGGGGAGCGGCCGCCAGCCGGCCGCCAGCCCGGCGGCAAAGCAGGCGACCGAAAACGGCGACAGATCGCCCAGCAGCCGCGAACCGGTCAGCGCGGTCATCACCGCTCCCTGTAGAATCCACGCGACGCCGGCGCGCACTCGCCGCGCCGCTCTTCCCTTCAATCGCGTCCGGAAGACCGGGAACGCCTTTTTCCGCGCGGTTTCTGTCATCGCCAGCGCCTCATTTCTTCGTTTTTTTGTTTTATTATATGGGAATAGTTCCGGCCGCTCTGTCGAAACGGCGCGCAAAAAATGTCGTATCGCAGGGTCTGACGCCGGGATCCCTCCCGCCTCACACATTCCGCCTCCGCTCATATTATGCAGTGTGGACGCTCGATCCACGCAATCCATAAAGGAGGAATGAACCATGTCGTTCTACAGCTACAAGAACGCGAACGCCGCCATGAGTCCCGGCTGCATCACGGGCAACCCCATCGAAGGGCTCCGCGAGCGCGTCTGCGTGCAGGTGAAAAATGTCTACGACAGCTGTATGCAGCAGGAGCAGCTCAACAATCAGGTCATTACCGTGTCCGGTATCGTGCCCATACTGCCCGACAACACCTGCCAGCCCACCAACACCCGGCCCTGCAACTGCGTGTGCTCCGGCTGCAGCTGCAACTGCTCCTGCAAGACCTGCGGCGGCCCCATTACTTATTGCGAAGCCGTGGAAAACGCTGAAAACAGCGGTTCCGCGCTGCCTCAGCCCTACGGCACCTGGACGTTTGAGAGCTGCCGCTCCTCCACCACCTGCGGCACGATCAGCAACCTCTCCATCGACCGACTGTGCGACAGGCCGCAGTTCGCCCGCGTCAAGGGCACGGTGAGCGTGCCCATCGACGTGCTGTTCATGGATCAGAACTGTCAGGAATGGATGGGCCGCGCCACGCTGTCCGTCGGCAAGGATGTGCTGCTCGCTATCCCGGACGAATCCATCGTGCCCTTCACGCTGGAAAGCCTGGTCAGCGCCATCTGCGTTTCCGGCACCTATCTGGGCGACGGCCAGTTCCGCATCACCATCTGCGTGACCGTCATCCTGAAGGTGCTCGCCGAGGTGGAAATGATGGTGCCTTCCTATGGCATGTGCGCCGTGCCCCCGTGCGAGGAATTCGCCGAAAACGTGTGCGACGAATTCTTCAGCCTGCCCCTGTTCCCGAAACAAAACTGTCCCGACAACACCGGAAGCGCCGCGGCCGGCTGCTCTTCGTGCGGCTCATGCACGAACAACCTCGGCGCGACCTGCGCCACGAGCACCTGCTCGTCGTGCGGCACCACCTGCGCGGGCAGCGCGACAACCTGTCCGCGCTGCGGCTGCGCCATGACGCGCTCGACCTGACGCGCCTGTAAACCGCCGGATCGGTTTGTCCGCCCACTCCGCGCTGCCCGGCGTCTGCCCGGCAGGAGTGTTCATATAGACAGCGCGCCGGGAGAGCCGCCGGATGAACGGCTCTCCCGGCGCCATTCTCCCTTTTCCGCCCTTCATGAACAGGCCGCGCACCGCCCGTCAACAGGATTTTCACATGTTGTATTTTGGCGTGAACAACCACCCTAAATTCGCGGCAAACCAGGCGCTATAAAATAAGGAAGAAAGCCCTTATTACAACTTTTCTTTTTTGGGGATTTCGCGCCGAAACATTTTCCGGTCTTTTCCCCGGCATTTTACGGCCGTCGCGCTTGATTCGCCGCGTCGTTTCTGGTATCATAAAAACGCATTCAAATCGGGTTATGTACAGTCAACATCCACAATTTCCACATTTTGTGGAAAAGATTGTGGATAATTATTTCTCTCCACAATATATTGGGGTTCGCCCCGATCATCATAGATGGACGCTGGATAAAAAGCGACCGCGGCGTCCGCCCTGGAGGTTACAGATGAACTCGCCGAACGAAAAATGGGAAAACGTGCTGCGCATGGTGCGCGAGGAGGTCAATGATTACCAGTTCACCACCTGGTTTGAGCCCCTGAAGCCGATCATCATGGACGATAACCGCATGGTTTTCGAATTTGAAAACAAGTTTATCCTCTCCTTCATGAGGCAGAGCTATTATCTCATGCTCAAAAACGCCGTCATGATCTGCTATGGCAAGGAGTATCAGATCGATTTTGTGCCGAAAGGCGAAAATCCGATCTTTTCCGCTCCGCAGCCGCAGCCTGAACAGAGCGAGAACGATCTTCTGATCGCCTCCATGCTCAATCCCAAATACACCTTTGAGACGTTCGTGGTGGGCGCCTCCAACCGTTTCGCGCACGCGGCGTCTCTCGCGGTGGCCGAACAGCCTGCCGACGCCTACAACCCCCTCTTCATTTACGGCGGCGCCGGGCTGGGCAAAACGCACCTGATGCACGCCATAGGCCACCACATCCACCGCAACAGACCCAACACGAAGTTTCTCTATATTACCTCCGAGAACTTCACCAACCAGCTGATCAACGCCATCACCCAGCGCACCAGCCAGCAGCTTCGCGACCGGCTGCGCACGGTGGACGTGCTCATGGTGGACGACATCCAGTTCATCGCGGGCAAAACCGCCACGCAGGAAGAGTTTTTCCATACCTTCAACGAACTGCACGGAAACGGCAAGCAGATCGTCATTTCCTCCGACCGGCCGCCCAAGGAGATCCCCACGCTGGAAGAACGCCTGCGTTCCCGGTTTGAATGGGGCCTCATAGCCGACATTCAAAAGCCTGACTATGAAACGCGCATCGCCATCCTGCGCAAAAAAGCCGAGCTGGAGCACATCACCGTTTCGGACAGCATACTCCACTACATCGCGGAAAAAATCGAATCCAATATCCGCGAGCTGGAGGGTTCTCTCACGCGCGTTAACGCCATGGCGCAGCTGAACGGCGGCCAGATCACGCCGGACATGGCCCGCGAAGCGCTCGACCACATCATTCCCTCCGGCGACGCGCGCGCCGTCACGCCAGAAACCATCATCAAGGCCGTGGCGGAGTATTTCAGCGTCAGCGAAGCGGACATACTGTCTCAGCGGCGCAACCGCGAAATCGCGCAGGCGCGGCAGCTCGCCATGTATCTGATCCGCGAGCAGACGCAACTCTCCACCACGCGCATCGGCGATCTGTTCGGCGGGCGCGACCACACCACGGTGATGCACGCCTGCGAAAAAATCGCCGACCTCGCCACGCGCGACGACGAGATACGCCGGGCGGTACAGCACTTCACGAAATGAGCGTTGTACACAGAAAATGTGGATAAACCGCACTTCATCCCCGCTTTTTCCACAAAAAACACCCCGTGGAAAGGTATAAACAATTCAGCTCCTTCCGAGGATCCCGGGCTGTTTTCCACCGTTTCCACAATACTATGAATACGACGTCTTGAAAGATTTTATTCCTACCACAATTGAGGAGGGGAATCACCCATGAAATTTTCCGCCAACACAGAAGATCTGGTCAACGCGCTCTCGACCGCTTCGCACGCGCTCTCATCGCGCAGCACGCTGCCCATTCTCGAAGGAATCCTGCTTGAAACAACGGACTCCGGCGTCGCGCTGACCTGCTCGGACGGCGCGATGACCATCACGGCCGGCGTATCGGCCGAAATCGCCGAGGAAGGCCGCATCGTCATGCCCGGCCGCCTCTTTATGGACGTGGTGAGAAAGCTGCCCATCGGGGAATTGCTGTTTTCCGCCTCTCAGAATATGATCGCCACGCTCAAATGCGCCGGTTCCCGGACGACCATCGCCGGCAAACCCGCCGATCTCTTTCCTCAGCTCCCTCATATCGATGAAACCAGCCGCGTCGCGCTTCCCCAGGCGCTGCTGCGCGACATGATCCAGCAGACCTCCTTCGCCGTCTCCACCGACGAAACGCGCAAGATCCTCACCGGATGCCTTCTTGAAATCGGCGGCGGCGAGGCGCGTATGGTGGCGCTGGACGGTTTCCGCTTCGCGGTGCGCATCGCGCCCATCGAGGAGCAGGCGCTGTCGCTCAACGCCGTCATTCCCAGCCGGCTTTTGCAGGAGCTGTCCAAGATCGTATCGGGCGGCGAGGAGGATATGGTCACGCTCATTTTCGGCGGCTCGCAGTTGATGGTGGAGATGGAAGGAACGCGTATCTTCGCCACGCTGCTCGAAGGCGAATACATCAAATACCGCCAGATTATTCCCGCTTCGGCCAGGACAGTGGTCAGGGTGCTCGACCGCGAACAGATGGCGATGTGCGTGGAACGCGCCTCGCTCATGGCCCGCGAGAGCAAGACCAACATCATCAAACTCAGCGTCAGCCAGGATCTGATGGTCATCACGTCCAATTCGGAAATGGGCGACGTTTACGAGGAGATACAGGTTGAAACCGAGGGAGAAGGACTTGAGATCGCCTTCAATGTGAAGTACGTAACCGATGTGCTCCGCGCCATCAGCGACGACGCCTTCCTCATGAAATTCAACTCGCCGGTCAGCCCGTGCGTCATCGCGCCGGTCGAAGGCAGCGCCTATACCTACATGGTGCTGCCCCTGCGCCTCAACGCATGAGCACCGTCGCGGCCATTGCCACCGCCCGCGGGGAGGGCGGCATCGCCATCGTGCGCGTGAGCGGTGCGGAAGCGGAGCGCATCCTGCGCTCGGCGTTCCGCCGCGCCGGGCGAAAGAACAGGGACTATGAGTCGCACCGCCTGTATTTCGGCCATGCGGTCGACGCGCGGGGCGGCGTGATCGACGAAGCCATGGCCGTGCTCATGCGCGCGCCCAGAAGCTACACGCGTGAAGACGTGGCCGAAATTCATTGCCATGGCGGCTTTGCCGCCGCGGACAGGGTGTTGCGCCGCGTCCTTGAGCTGGGCGCGGAGCCCGCCGCTCCGGGCGAATTCACGCGGCGCGCGTTTGAGAACGGGCGCATCGACCTGAGCCGCGCCGAAGCCGTGATGAGCGTTATTTCGGCGGGCAGCGAGGCGGCGCTGCGGGCGTCCGTGCGGGAGCTGGAGGGCGGCGTGTCGCAGTTCATCGGCGAATGCCGGAAGGCGCTCACCGACCTGCTGGCGCTCATCGAGGCCTCCAACGATTTTCCGGATGAGATAGACGAGCCCGCAGCCGCCCGGAAGGTGGCCTGTGAAGCGCGTTCGATCGCCGGACGGCTTCTCGCCAGGGTCGACGAGAAGGCCGCCAGGATCGTCCGCGAGGGCGTCAGCGTGGTGCTGGCCGGGCGACCGAACGTGGGCAAGTCGTCGCTTCTGAACGCGCTCACCGGCACGGAGCGGGCCATCGTGACGGATATTCCGGGCACCACGCGCGACGTGCTGACCGAATCGGTGAATCTGGACGGCATCCGCGTTTCGCTGAGCGATACGGCGGGACAGCGCGACGCGGCCGACGCGGTCGAAATGATCGGCGTGGAGCGCGCGCGCGCGGCCCAGAAATACGCCGACATCGTTCTGATCGTGCTGGACGGCTCGGAGGCGCTGACCGAAGAGGACAAATCGCTCCTCAAACAGCGCGACGGGCGCTGCATCGTGGTGCTGAACAAGGACGATCTGAACGCCGCGGAAGCGGTTCAGGCGGACATCCGCGTGTCGGCGCGCACGGGCGAAGGCATAGCCGCGTTGGCCTCGATGATCCGCGAAAAGGCCGGCGCCGCGGCGCTTCACGAAGGCCTGCTGACGCAGGAACGCCATATCGCCTGCGCGAAGGCGGCGGCGGAGGCGCTCCAGCGCGCGGTACAGGCGATCGAAGGCGGCGCGCCGCTGGACATGGCCTCCGTAGACCTGTGGGAGGCGCGGCGCAGGCTGGGCGAAATCACCGGCGAGGACGCGGCGAAATCGGTGATAGACGCGGTTTTCGCGAATTTCTGCGTGGGAAAATAGACAGTCGTCATCGCGGCGTCGCGAACAAAGACGCCGCGTTTCTATTGCATTCAGGCCCGGAAATATGATATGATAGACGCAGGCCAATTTCATTATTTTCATGGAGGTGTGTTTTCATGAGCCGAACGCTGCCCGACTGGCAAAACCCCGATGTGATGCACATCGGCCGCGAGGAGCCGCGCGCCAGTCTGATTCCCTTCCTGAACGAGAAAGCCGCCCTGACCGGCGAGAGGGGTCTGTCGGAGTGCTACCGCCTGCTCAACGGAACGTGGGATTTCTACTATTCGCCCGTGGGCCAGGCGCCCGAGGATTTCCAGAATCCGGATTACGACTACGCCGGCGAGGGCTGGGACGAGCTGCCCGTGCCCTCCAACTGGCAGATGCACGGCTACGACAAGCCGCAGTACACCAACGTCAACTACCCCATTCCCTTCGATCCGCCTTTTGTGCCGGACGACAACCCCGTGGGCTGCTATCGCCGCGTGTTCACGCTGCCGGAAGCCTGGAAAAACCGCGAGGTGTTCCTGAATTTCGACGGCGTCAACTCCGCGTTCTACGTTTGGGTGAACGGCGAGTTCGTGGGCTTCTCGAAGGTGAGCCACATGCCCAGCGAGTTCGATATCACCGCGCATCTGTGCGACGGCGAGAATGTGCTGGCTGTGATGGTGTATAAATGGTCCGACGGCACCTACCTCGAGGATCAGGATTTCTGGCGCCTGTCCGGCATATTCCGCGACGTGTACCTGCTGGGCGTGCCCACGGCGCATATCCGCAACGCCGTGGTTTCCGCTGTGCCGGACGAGGTCTTCAAAAACGGCCTTCTGTCCGTGCAGGCCGAGCTTGCGTCCTTTGAAGGCGACCAGGCCGCGACCGTGCGCGCAAAGCTGTTCCGGAACGGAAAGCTGATCGCCGAGCAGGCCGTTTCTGCCGCGGCCCAGGAGGGTCAGAGCGCCGACGCGGCGTTCGATATCGTGGTTGAGGACGCGAAGCTGTGGACGGCCGAGACGCCGAATCTCTACCAGCTGCTCATCGAGCTGGAGCAGGACGACGAGCTCGTCGAGGTTCAGAGGATCGACGTGGGCTTCCGCCGCGTTGAAATCAGGGATCGCCAGCTGTTCGTGAACGGCCGGTCTGTGAAGCTGAGGGGCGTCAACCGCCACGACACCAACAGCGAGCTGGGCCATGTGACCCCCTTTGAATCGCTGGTGCGCGACATAGAGCTGATGAAGCAGAACAACATAAACACCGTGCGCACCTCGCATTACCCCAACGATCCGCGCTGGCTCGATCTGTGCGACGAATACGGCCTGTACGTGATGGACGAGGCCGATCTTGAAACCCACGGCGCGGCCGTGTTGGGCGAGGAGAACGGCTGGAGCCAGATCTCCGACGGCCCGGAATGGGAAAAAGCCTATGTCGACCGCGCCGAGCGCATGGTGTGCCGCGACGTGAACCATCCTTCGATCATTTTCTGGTCGCTGGGCAACGAATCCGGCTTCGGCCGCAATCACATCGCCATGAAGAAGCGCATCCTCGAGCTGGACGATTCCCGCCCGGTTCACTACGAGGGCGAGCGCCACAATCCCGTCTACGACGAGCAGGGCGTCACCGTGAGCGACGTGAAATCCACCATGTATCCCTGGATCGAGATGCCCGAGGAAGCGCGCAAGCATCCGTATTTCGCGAAGATGAAGACGCTGGATGAGGAGGGCCAAGACACCGAAGACCCGCGGCCTTACTTCATGTGCGAATACGCGCACGCCATGGGCCTCGGCCCCGGTTCCCTCAAGGAATACTGGGAGACTATCTATAAATATGACCGGCTGATCGGCGGCTGCGTGTGGGAATGGGTCGATCACGGCATTCTCACCGAGACAGACGACGGAGAGCCGTTCTACGCCTACGGCGGCGACTTCGGCGATTATCCCAACGACGGCTGCTTCTGCGTGGACGCGCTCAACTATCCCGACCGCACGCCTCATACCGGCCTCATCGAGCTCAAGAAGGCCTACGAGCCCGTGAAGTTCGAGCTCATCGATCCGGAAAAGGGCATGGTCAGGATACGCAACCTGTTCGCGTTCCGCACGCTGGACGATCTGGACGCTTCCTGGAGCCTCGTGTGCGAGGGCGAAGAGCTGGCTCATGGCCGGCTGGATATAAGCGGCATCGCGCCTTACGGCGAGAAGACCGTCCAGCTGGGCTGTAACATGCCGGAAAAGGGCGAGAGCTACATCGAGATCCGCGTGAGCGAGGCGTTCGACCAGCTGTGGTGCGAGCGCGGCCATGAGGTCACGGCGACGCAGCTCATGCTGCCCGGCAAGCCCGAGATTACGCGCGTGTCCGCCGAAGACATGGAGAGCCTCGACGTTGAGGAGAGCGAGACGCACATCGAGATCATGGGCGAGGATTTCTCGTTGCTGTTCGAGCGCGCCACGGGCGACCTGGTGAGCTGGATCGCCGCCGGGAACGAGCTGATTAAGGCCGGTCCGCGCGTGAATCTGTTCCGCGCG
>JAFZRB010000002.1 GCA_017620115.1 Clostridia bacterium
CGCCTCCGAAACCGCCCCCGCCGTTCATGCTGCCCATGTCCGCGGTGGAAATGTCGCTGGCGTCCACCAGCGCGGCGCTGTTCGTGCGCTGAGCCTGGGTGGTGGAGGGAATGGTGCCGTCCAGCTGGCCGCGGATGCTCTCGCCGCGCTTTTGGCAGAAGGTCTGCAGTGTGTCTGTCGCCTTCTCAAAGGCATCCATGTCGTAGAACGCGGATTCGTCCTTTTCCAGATACGGCGAGATCATTTCCTTCACGCGCTCGATTTCCTCCGCCAGCCAGCCGCTCTCGACGTACTCCGCGATGAAGCGGTCGTAGGTCTCGTGATACGCGGCCAGGCTGTCCTCGTCCGAGAAGATCCAGGCGATCAGCGGGCGGGAATCCGTCGTGCCGCTGCTGACGGGCGAGTCGATGGGCGAATTGACGGTGGAGGTGGCGTTCGTGCCGGCTGAGAAGCCGCCGAAGGCCAGGTTGTAGTCCCAGGGAATGATGGTCAGCTCGCCCTTTTCCTCATAGAGGTAGTAGTTGTGCACCATCATGCCGGTGTAGCTGTCGTCGTTACACAGGAAGTTGTGAACGGCCAGGTAGCTGATCACCTCGTCCGTGTTGACGACGGATTCGATGTCCTCTTTGGCGTTCAGCTTGCGCAGGGATTCGATCAGGCGGGTCTTGTCCTTGTCCTGGATCGTGGTCTTGGCGTTGTTGAAGATGTTCGAGTAGCTGTCCGGGTCGTCGTCCGAGTAGATCAGCTTCACGTCTTCGCTGCCCATGCCGAAGTTGAACCCGCCGAAGCCGCCGAAATCGCCGGCATCGGGCCGTTCTCCAGCTTCAGGCCGCTCAGCGCCGTCCGCGCCGTCGGGCATGGTGAAACCGTCCGGCATCTGCGGCATGCTCTGCGCGCTGTCGCCGCTGGAGGCGGCGAAATCGCCCTGCTGCGTCTGGCCCTGCGGCGCGTTCTGCGCGCTGTCACCGCTGGAGGCGCTGAAATCGCCCTGCGGCGTCTGGCCCTGCGGCGCGTTCTGCGCGCTGTCGCCGCTGGAGGCGCTGAAATCGCCCTGCTGCGTCTGGCCCTGCGGCGCGTTCTGCGCGCTGTCGCCGCTGGAAGCGCTGAAATCGCTCTGTCCGCCCTGTGGCATGCCCGACGAGCCGCCAAAGGAACTGTCGCTGTCCCCGGCCTGGCCCGCCGCGTCCGGCGCGGGAGAATCGTCCGCTTCCGTCGACGCCCCGGCTTCTTCCTCGTCGTCCTTCACGCGGAACTGCTCGAAGTCGAAATCGCGTCCGTTGCCGCGGCCGCCGCCGAAGGACAGGCTGTCCGGCTTGTAGAGCTCGCCCTTCGCCATGCCGTTGCGGTCCATGAAGGCGTCTTCCACGCCCTCAACAGCCAGGTACAGCCCCCAGGGCTCCCCGTTGACGTTGATCTGGACGTAGCTGCACAGCGGCGAGGGCACGCCCATGTTGCCCATCAGCGTGTAGGCCAGGTAGTCCTTCATCATGGTGGCGTCCTGGATGAGGTTGTTCAGGCTCAGCTTGTCCAGGCCGTGGTAGGTCATGCCCTTGACGAAGTGATTGAACTCCAGCTTGAAGGAATAGCGGGTGGAACCCAGCGTCGCCACGGAGGACAGCGAGGTGTTGCCCTTGGCGCGGATGGCCACGTTGTTGAACTTCTCCCCGTCGATGACCACGTTGCACTCCGTGTATTCCTCCGCCGTGGCGTTGGCGATGAAGGAATCCCAGTCGTCCATCGTGATGTCGATGGTGTGCACCACGCTCTGGTCGAACAGCCGGTTCTCATAGCCTATCGCGTGGCTGCCGTCGCCCCGAACGGGCTCAACGACGCCCCACAGCAGGATCGCCAGCGCCAGCATCACGGCGACGCCCGCGCGGCAGATTGCGTCGATTCGCTTGTCTCTCAGCATGGGATCACCCCATATAGTCGCCGTTGTAGCTCACCAGAACCGCGCTGCTCACGCCGTCCATCTCGGACAGCTTGGTGATGAATTCCGTGCTGTTGTTCTTCAGCGTCACCTCGTAGGTGAGCTCGATCGAGCCCTTCTGGGCGCTCTTGCTCTTCACAACGGCCTTGTCGGCGTTCTGCCTGAGGTAGGAAACGACCTGATCCTCGGTCTGGCCGTTGTCGCAGGAAATGACGGCGATGAAGGGCTTCTGCGCGGACTTGCGGTTGCAGAACACGATCATGATGACGCCGATGATGACGCTGCCGAAGATGGCCAGCGGGATCATGCCCGCGGCCAGCACGATGCCGCCCGCGATGGCCCAGAACAGGAACGCGATGTCCATGGGCTCCTTGATGGCCGTGCGGAAACGCACGATGGACAGCGCGCCCACCATGCCCAGCGACAGCACCACGTTGGAGGTGACGGCCAGGATGACCATGGTGGTGATCATCGTCATGGCGATCAGCGAGCCGCCGAACGCCTGCGAGAACATGACGCCCGAGTAGGTCTTCTTATAAACGAAGAAGATGAACAGACCCAGGAAGAAGGACAAAACCAGCGCGATGGCCATGTCGGTGAGGGACACGGCGGTGACGTTCTCCAGGAACGAGGATTTGAAGATGTCGTTGAAAGTCATGATAATCGCTCTCCTATTCTATCAATTTGATTATCTTGATTATCGCCACACGCGGCAGGCGGCGTATTTGGAAAAGGCCGTTGGCATGCGGCTCCTGAGCGCCGCCGCCCGGCGGATCACGCTGGGCAGGTAGTCGTCCCACTTGACCTCTAACAGCGTCACGTCGTCCTCCACCGGCAGGGTCAGCCCCTCCGGGTTCAGGAAATCCCGCGGCGCGCCGGTGCGGATGGCCCAGTCGATGGTCACGCGCACGTTGCCCGGCCCGTAGACGAAGGGCACGCGCTTGTATTCCACAACGGTCTTCGGAGCGAGATGCCTTACCTTCATGTCCACGTACAGCGCGGCCAGCAGGGGCCGGTCGCTGGTCACCATCCAGGCGATGTCGCCCGCGAGGATCTTCTGCGTCTCCTCCAGCGTCAGCCGGGCCTGGGGCTTCGCGCCCACGCCGTCCCGCTTCATCTTGCATTCGAGCATGATGTAGGAGAGATCGTCGTTGTAGTATCTGATGCGGAATTTGCGGCGCTCGTTCACGCCGTCCAGCTTCTCGTGCAGCGCCGTGTCCATCGGGGCGTCGAAATACAGGCTGCGGATGCGGTAGTAGCCCTTTTCGGCGGCGTGCGGGTCGATTTTGGCCACGGCGCTCAGGTTCGTCCTGATCGCGGCGGCGTCGCCCGCGGAGATGATGTGCTTGATTTCATGCCGGTAATCCATTCCGCTTTCCTCCCTTCCGCTGAAGAATGGTTGTCCGGTTCAGCAGGCTCATTGTATCAGGAAAAAACAAACAGAAAATGTCCAATTTGAAAACAAACCGGGAGAAAACCGGCCGTTCACAGTCATTTTTAGGTCGTTCGACGCGTTGCTTCGCCCGAGAAAGGCCGCGGGCCGTTTTCGGCAACCCGGAACCGGAATTGATCGTCTATAATAAAAAGGTGAAATAGCGGTTTCTTCGATCCGCTGTTCATAAATTATCCATATCAGAGAGGAAGGTGACTCGCTTGCGCTTCCTTCATTTGGCCGACCTGCACCTCGGAAAACAGATGAACGACCTGTCGCTGCTTCCCGACCAGGAGGCGGTCTTGCGGCAGATCGTCTCGATCGCGGACGATGAAAAAGCGGACGCCGTTCTGATCGCGGGCGACGTGTACCAGCGCTCCTCGCCCCAGGCGGAGGCCATGGCGCTGTTCGACGCCTTTGTATCGCGGCTGGTCTCCGGGGGCCGGAAGGTGTTCGTCATCAGCGGCAACCACGATTCCGCCCCGTGCATATCGTATTTTTCCTCGCTTATCCGCGCTTCCGGCGTGTACGTGTCGGAGGCGTTCGACGGGACGATGCAGTCCGTCACACTGGAAGACAGCGACGGGGAAATCGTCGTCTGGATGCTGCCCTTCCTGCGCCCGTCCCAGGTGAAGCGCAGGCTGCCCGAGGAAAAGATCGCGACCTACCAGGACGCCGTGGAGGCGGTGCTGCGCCGGACGGTCATCGATTCCTCTAAACGGAATATCCTCCTGTGCCACCAATTCATCACCGGCAGCGAGACCTCCGATTCCGAGGAGCGCGCCGTGGGCGGGCTGGACAACATCGACGCCTCCGTGTTCGACGCCTTCGACTACGTGGCGCTGGGGCACATCCACAAGCCGCAGAGGATCCTGCGGGACACCCTGCGCTACGCCGGGTCGCCGCTGAAATACTCCTTCTCCGAAGCGGATCATAAGAAGAGCGCGGCCATCGTGGACATGCGCGAGAAAGGCGACGTTTCCGTGCGCACCGTGCCGCTGTATCCCCTGCACGACGTGCGGCTCATCGAAGGGAAGCTGGACGATCTCATGCGCCAGCCCTATTCCGAGGATTACCTGTGGGTCACCATCCACGACGAACTGCCGCCGCCCGACGCAAGGGTGACGCTGAGCGTCAATTTCCCCAACATGATGAAATTCTCCGTTGTCAATTCCCGAACCAAATACGACGTGGACGTGCTGGCCACGCAGAGCATGGAGAACAAGACCGTATCCGAGCTGTTCAGCGATTTCTACCGGCTGCAGAACAACGACCAGCCGCCGGGGGACGCCCACATGAAGGCGCTGGACAAAGCGCTCAGGGAACTGGAGGAAACGCCATGAAACCGATCAAGCTGATCCTGTCCGCCTTCGGGCCCTACGCCGGGGAAACTGAGGTGGATTTTTCCGCGTTCGGCGAAACGGGGATTTTCCTCATCGCCGGCGACACCGGGGCCGGGAAGACCACGATCTTCGACGCCATCAGCTTCGCGCTGTACGGCGAGGCGTCCGGCGGCAAGGAGCGCCGCAAGAGCAAATCCTTCCGCTCCGATTACGCCGCGTCGAAAACGGAGACCTACGCGGAGCTGACCTTCCGGCACAGGGACGAGACCTGGGTCGTGCGGCGCAATCCCGAGTACGAGCGCCCCAAGCTGAGCGGCGAGGGCACCACCACCCAGGCCGCCAACGCGAAGCTCACCAATCTGGATACCGGCGAGGTGATCGAGGGCCTGCGGGATGTGGACAATAAGATCGGTGAGCTGCTGGGGCTGACGCAGGATCAGTTCACCCAGACGGTCATGATCGCCCAGGGGGATTTTCTGAAGATCCTCAACGCCTCCTCCGACGACCGGAAGCAGTTGTTTCAGAAGCTGTTCAACACCTCGCTGTACGCCTCATTGCAGCGGAAGCTGCAGGAAATGAACAGCGACAACAACAAAGAGAAAGACCGGCTGAATCAGCGCATCATGATCGCCGCGGGCAAAATCGATCCCGAGCCGGATTTCCCGGAGCGGGAAAACGTCGCCCAGTACCGCGCCGATCCCATGTACGCCGATCTGCTGGCGGAATGCCTGGAACGCCTGCTGGAAAGCGAAGGGAAAGCCCGGAACGCGGCACGGCGGGAAAGGGAAACCGCCGCGGAGCTTGTCGGCAATCTGATCGCCGCCATCGAGCAGGGCAAGGCCGTCAACGCCGATTTCGACGCATTGGCAAAGGCGGAAGCAGAACTGCGGGCGCTGCAGGACGCTCAGAGCGGCATGGACGACCTGGCGGAGCGGCTGAACAAAGCCCGGAACGCCCAGACTCTGGCCGCCGACGAGGCGCTGCTGGCCGGAAACGCCAAAGACACTGAAACTCTGCAAAAGGACCTGGCACAGGCGAAGCAGGCCCTGCGGGAAGCCGAAAACGCGCTGCCGGCGGCGGAAGCGACATTGAAAGACGCCGAATCCCATTCGGAAGAAGCGGACGCCCTGCTGGCTTCCGCCAAAAGGCTGGAGGACTGCGTTCCCGTATGCGGGGAACTGGAGCAGCGGCGGAAGAAGCTGGCTAAACAGCAGAAAGCGATGCAGACCCTGCTGGCGGACAGCCGGAAAGCCGACGAGGCCTACACCGCCGCGAAAGAAGGCTATTATCGCAGCCAGGCGGGTCTTCTGGCGGCTGAACTGGCCGACGGACAGCCCTGCCCCGTGTGCGGCTCAAGGGAACATCCCCATCCCGCCGAACTGTCCGCCGAGGCCGTCACCAAGGAAGCCATGGAGCAGGCCGAGCGGCTTCATCGTCTGGCGGCCGACGCGCTGCACGCCGCCGATACGGAACTGACCGCCATCAGGGCGGGCATTGCCGCCCACGAAACCCGCCTGCGGGAAGCGGGCATCCGGGAGGATGAAACGGAAGCCGATCTGGAAAAGCGAGTTATTGACATGCGGCGGCAGGCGCAGCAGCACCGCGCCGCCATCGAAACCGCCCGGAAAGCCCTGGCTGCTCTGAATATTCAGGCGGAGAGGAACCGAACCGCCCTGGAGCAGGGCGCGAAGCGGATGGATGGCCTCCGGAAAGCCGCTGAGGAACTGCGCGCCCGGTTCCGCGAAAA
>JAFZRB010000134.1 GCA_017620115.1 Clostridia bacterium
AGCCGCATACGTTTTTTATTGTATTCAGATTCTGTTTCGTTGTCAACAGCGGCACGGTTATTTCATGCGAACGCCCCGCCAGGGCCGTCTCATTTGATCCAGTTAATTGGAGTTTGTTGAAGCGATAAAACCTTGCCTTCCCCTTCGAGGGGAAGGTGCCTCGTGAGAGGCGGATGAGGTGTTAGCCCGGCTCTTTGCTGTCTATCGCAATAGGATGCTGGTCGCGGCGATAACACCTCATCAGTCGCCTGCGGCGACAGCTTCCCCTCCAGGGGAAGCCCCTTTGAGCCTTGCAAACTCCAATTTGCTGGATCAAATGAGACGGCTCTGCTCAAATATGCTTCCGCGGTTGACAAACCGCCGCGAAAAACATACAATATAGGATGGAAAAGAATCCGGGGGGAGGGCGGCGCATGGCCTCATCGCTGAAATCCAGGCTGAACGCGCTGTCCGGCGCGGCGAAACCAGCGCCCGCGCCGGCTCCGACGCCCGTCCTGCTGGAATACCGCAGCCAGACCGACGCGGACGAAGCGCTGCTGCGCCTCGCCGGAGACGGCGTCCGGCGCATGGATTTCACGGGCCGGTTCGATCCGGAGCGGGCGCTCTTCCTGGACACCGAAACCACCGGCCTTTCCGGCGGCGCGGGCACGGTGGCGTTCCTCGTGGGGCTGGGGCGCATCGAGAACGGGCGCTTTACCGTCTATCAGTACCTGATGCCGGGCTACGGCTCGGAGCCCCTGCTGCTGGAGAAAACCGCTGCGCTCATCCGCGAGGCGGAAACGCTGGTCACGTTCAACGGCAAATCCTTCGACGTGCCCCTGCTGCGGTCGCGTTTCGTGATGTGCCGCATGGACGACCCCACGCAGGACCTGCCCCACCTCGACCTGATCCACCCCGCGCGCCGCGCCTGGAAGCTGCGGCTGAAGGACTGCTCGCTCAGCCACATCGAGGAGGCCGTGCTGGGCGTCCGCCGCGAGCGCGATATCCCCGGCGCGGAGGTGCCCGAGCGCTATTTTTCCTTCCTCAAAACGGGCGACATGGCGCTGCTGGAGGATATCGTGGCGCACAACCGGCAGGACATCGTGTCGCTGGGGACGCTGCTGGCGCGGCTCAGCCGGGCCTACGCCGCCCCGCTGGAGCAGACCAGCATGCTGGACGTGTTCAGCCTGGGCGTGGCGCTGGAAAAACGGGGCGAACGCGCCGAGGCCGGAACCTGCTACCGGCTCGCCGCGCGCGAAAGGCCGCTCAGCACCCTGTCGCGGCTGCGGGAGCGCCGTGTGGCGTCCAGCGCCAACCAGCGTTTGTCCCTCATGCTGCGCGCCGACCGCGAATGGGGCGAGGCCGTTCAAGTATGGCGCGAGATGATCGAGCGGCGGCAGATGGGCGTTTTCCCCTATGTGGAGCTGGCCAAGCTGTGCGAGCACCGCGCCGGCGATCCGCGCGAGGCGCTCAGGCTGACCGAGGCGGCGCTGGACATGGCCTCGGAGGAGGAACGGCCCGCGCTCGAACGGCGGCGGAGCCGGCTGCTCGCCCGCATCGCCGCGCAGGAACGCCGGGAAGCGGCGCGGAGCGCGAATCAATAATCATTATGACGGAGGCGTTTCGATATGGGTTTTCTGGATGCAATCAAGGCGGATAACGCGGGCCGCAGGGCCTATGGCCTGCACGTTCAGGCCAACCGGCTCTACGATCAGGGAAAAACGGCCGAGGCCAAGGCGAAGCACGATCAGGCCGTCAAACTGTACGACGAGGCCGTCAAGGGCGGCTGTAAAAAGGCCTCCTACCTCATGGCCTACGGCGTGCTGCTGCTGCGCTACGGGCGCTTCGAGGAATCAAAGGAACTCTTCCTCAAGGCGGAGCACACGCCCGG
Source organism: Clostridia bacterium (assembly GCA_017620115.1). GTDB lineage: Bacteria > Bacillota > Clostridia > Christensenellales > Aristaeellaceae > Firm-10. The sequence goes on from JAFZRB010000134.1 coordinate 1,871, forward strand.
CATCACCAAGCAGGAAAAACACCAGCTGCGCATGAATTTCGCCATCGCGCAGTGGAAGCTGGGCAACCTCGATTCCGCCATCTCCCAGATGAAGATCGCCATGAACGAGGGCCCCAACGGCCTGATCTACGGCTCGCTGGGCTATATCCTCATCGAAAAGGCGCGCCAGACGGGCGATTTCACCGAGGCCGTGGAGTTCAACGACAAGGCCATGGAGTACGACGACGAAGACGCCGTCGTGCTGGACAACATGGGCCAGCTGAACCTCGCCATGGGCAACGAGGAGAAGGCCCTCGAATACTTCACCAAAGCCCACGAGATCAAGCCCCGTCAGGTGGACACGCTGTACTACCTGGCCAAACTGGCCGCGAAAAAGGGCGACAAGGCCAAGGCCGTCGAGTATCTCGATACCGCGCTGGACGGCAATTATTCCGCGCTGTGCACCACAACCCGCCAGCAGGCGCTCGACCTCAAGGCTGAGATTACGGGCGGGAAGGGGCGGTAAACCCGGCGTCGTCCGGGGAAGGGCAGATCATGGGCAAAGCTTTATTCAAAGGAAAAAAAGGGCCGTCACGCCGCCGACTCGTTTTGTGGGCGGCGCTGGGCCTCGCCGCGATCGCGGCCGGCTTCCTGATCGACCGCAGCCCGCTCTCAGGCGCGCGCGGCGCGGACCGCCCGCTCGCCGACCTCGGCGCGCTGCGCCTCAGCGAGGTTCAGACCAACAACTGGAACACGCTGCGCAGCGAGGACGGCGTCGCGCCGGACTGGATCGAAATCGAGAACACCGGCCGCGAGGCGCTGCCGCTGCGGGGCGCGTATCTCCAGAAGGACGACAGGGTGAACAAGCTCTTCGTGCTGCCGGATATCACGCTGGAAGCCGGCGGGTTCCTGGTCGTGCTGGCCGACGAGACGGCCGCCGGGGACGCGCTGTGCGCGCCGTTTTCGCTGCTGGCCGGCGGCGGCAACACGCTGATGCTCTTCGCCCCGGATCAGACGCTGCTGGACAGCGTCGAGCTGCCGGGGCTGGGAGCCGACGCCGCCTACTGCCGCGCGGAGGACGGGAGCTGGGCCATGACCGCCCAGGCCACGCCCGGCGAGGCCAACCGCGTCGCCGCGCAGCGCGAGGACGCCGCGGGCTTCGCGGCCGGCCCGGTGGTCATCAGCGAGGTCATGACCGACAACAGGATCGTGTTCCCGGATGAGGACGGGGCGTGCGGCGACTACATCGAGCTGCACAATACGTCGGAGCGGAGCGTCAGCCTGGCGGGCTGGTGGCTCTCGGACGACGCGGCCCGGCCGGACATGTGGCGGCTGCCCGACGTGACGCTGCCCGCGAACGGCTATCTCGCCGTTCACTGCACGGGCCTGAACCGCGCCGACGACCCCGCGCACCTGCACGCGGGCTTCAGCCTCTCCCCGGGCGAGACCGTGTCGCTCACCGACCCGACCGGCGCGATGGCGGCCATGGTGACGCTGCCCGACATGGACTGCGGCCAGGCGTGCAGCCTCGTGGATGGCGCGTGGACCACCGGCCTCGCGCCGACGCCGAACGCCGAAAACACGCCGGAAGCCGCCGCGCGGCTCAACTCGCTCCCGCAGGCGCAGCGGGCCGCCGGCGTGACCATCAGCGAGGTGCTGGCGCTGCCCGAAGACGAGAACGCCGTGGACTGGATCGAGCTGTACAACGGCTGCGCTTCCGCCGTCGACCTGAGCGGCTTTGGGTTATCCGACAGGCTTTCGCGCCCCCGCAGGTGGCAGTTCCCCGAGGGCACGGTCGTCGGCTCCGGCGAATACATCACGGTGTACTGTTCGGGCGAGGGCAACATCGACGCGGGCAGCGAGCTGCTCGCGCCATTCAGCCTGAGCGCCGACGGCGGTTACGCCGTGTGCCTGTCCGGGCCGGACGGCGTCGTTCTGGACGCCCTGTTCATGCCCGTGCAGTACGCCGGCATATCCTACGGGCGCTCGGACAGCGGCGCGTGCGGTTATCTGAAAACGCCCACCTTCCGCGCGGGAAACGGCGGGGAAGCCCTGCTGCCGCCCGCGGCGGGGGCGACATATTCGGTGAAGGGCGGGCTTTTCCGCTCCGGCGACGCCTTCAGCGTGACCCTCAGCGCCGAGCCGGGCTCGCGCGTGTACTATACGCTGGACTGCAGCGACCCAACGGAGGCCTCCTCCCTCTATACCGGCGCGCCCATCGCCGTGTCGGGCACCACCATCCTGCGCACGCGCGTGTTCCGCGACGGCCATCTGCCCTCGCTGATGGACGCGCAGAGCTACCTGTTCGACGTGGAGAACGCCGGCGACGTGACCTACGTGGTGTCGCTGGTCTCCGATCCCGAAGGGCTTTTCAGCGACGAAACGGGCATCATGGCCATGGGCCCGCGCGCGGAGGAAAAGTTCCCCTACGGCCATTACGGCAGCGGCGCGAATTTCTGGATGGACTGGGAGCGCGAGGCCCACGTCGAGCTGTTCATGGACGGCGGTGAAACCGCCCTTTCGCAGGAATGCGGCCTGAAGCTGCACGGACGCAACTCGCGCGCCTTCGAGGTTAAGCCCATGAAGCTCATCGCCCGCGCGCGCTACGGCGGCGATTCGTTCGATTACCCGCTGTTTTCGCAGCGGCCCTACGACGAATACGAGGCCTTCCTGCTGCGCGCCTCGGGCGAGGATTACCTGTACACCTTCATGCGGGACGTGATCTTCACCCGCCTCGCGAAGGGCACCTCGGTGCTCTACCAGGAAGCCGAGGAGTGCATCTGCTACCTCAACGGCGAATACTACTGCGCCATGTATGTGCGCGAGAACGCGAGCCCCCTCTCCATCGCCCGCGACGAGGGCTGGATAGGCGAGGAGGACAATCTCGACCTGGTGAAGATCGGCAACGAGGTCATGCAGGGCTCGAACGACACCTACGCCGCGCTGCGCGAATGGGTCATGACCCACGACGCGACGACGCAGGAGGCCTACGAGATGATCGACAGGACCGTCGATATAGACAACTTCATCGAATACGTCGCCATCGAGATCGTGGTCGGCCCGCCGGACACCGTCAACGCCAAGCGATACCGCAATCCCGGCACGGACGGCAAATGGCGCTGGTTCCTGTTCGACCTGGATCGCGGGCTGCGCGAGGATATCGACGGCTTCGAGCTGATGGCGCAGGGCACGAACGGCCAGCTGTTCATGGCGTGCATGAAGAACCCGACGATCCGCGAGCGCTTCCTCGTCTACCTCAACAGGGCGCTGGCGACGACGCTGTCCTCGCGCAGCATAGTCACGGCGGCGCAGGCGCAGCACGACAAAATCGAGCCCTACATGCCCAACGTGCGGGCGAAGTTCAATCTCTCGAAGCAGCGCTGCGCCACGCGCTATGAGGCGCTCATCGCGCGCATGAATACTCGCCCGGCCAAGGTGATCGACCAGTGCAAGGCTTACCTGGGGCTGACGGACGAGGAGGTCGCGCTCCGTTTCGCGGACGCTCTGGCGGAAATCGACGCCTGGGCGGCGGAGACCGGCGCCGCGCAATAGCCGAAAACCGCGGCTTTGAAACATTTTCTGCGACATCCTGAACGAAAATCATTGACCAAAAGCCCCGCGCGCGTTATAATTTTATTGATAAAGGCAAACAAAAGGGGGAGGAATGATCGTTTGAAAAAGACCAGAACTGTTCCGTCGGCCCTGCCGATCTATCTGTGCGCGGCCGTTTGGCTGATATTCGGGCTGATTTTCCCGATCTACAAGCTGGGGCCGCTGCTGATCTGCGCCGCGCTGTCGGTCGGCGCGTACTTCCTGGGGCGCAAGCTGTTCCCCGGCCGCCAGGAGGAGTACGAGGCCGCGCCGGATTCCGGCGACGCCGAGGTGAACCGCCAGATCATGGAGGGCCGCGAAGAGATGAAGCGCCTGCGCGAGGCCAACGTGGCGCTGACCGACCCGGGCATCACCGAGCGCCTGGACCGCATGGAGCACGCGGCGGGCAAGATCTTCGAATCGCTGGAGAAGAACCCGCGCCAGGCGATGGAAGTGCGCAAGTTCATGAACTACTACCTGCCTGTGAGCGTGAAGCTGCTCGACCAGTACCGCACGCTCGAGGGCACCGGCCTGGATACCGACAACATCACCAAGTCGAAGGCAGCCGTGGAGAACAGCCTGGATATGATCGCCGCCGCTTTCGAGAAGCAGGTTGACAACCTGTACCGCAACACGCATCTGGACATCACCACCGATATCCAGGTGCTCGAAACCATGATGGCCTCGGAGGGCCTGGTGAGTTCCGGCGCGTCCATGGGCGCGACCGCGAACCGCTGACCGAAGCGACTCCCGAGTTATCCAAATATCATTAAGATAAAGAATGGAGGAACCCAACATGCCGGAAATCAAGCTGACCCTCGGAAACGAACCCGTCGCGCCCGATCCTTCCGCCGTCCTCGCCGAAGCTGAAGCCGCCGCCGCGCAGGCCGCCGCGGCCGCCGCGCAGGCCGCCGCCGAAGAGCGCGCCAAGGCGGAACAGTCCAACAAGCCCGTCTTCACCGAAGAGGAGCAGGCCCAGATCGACGAATTCTCCCACAAGATCGACCTCACCGACACCTCCATGGTGTTCCAGTACGGCGCGGCCGCTCAGAAGAACATCGCCGATTTCTCCGACGCCGCGCTGAACAACGTGCGCAGCAAGGATCTGGGCGAAGTGGGCGACATGATCTCGGGTCTCGTGACCCAGCTGCGCTCCTTCAACGTCGACGACGAGGACAAGGGCGGCATCTTCGGCTTCCTGAAGAAGAAGATCGATAAGGTGCAGCTGCTCAAGAACCGCTACGACGACGTGGAAGTGAACGTGAACAAGCTCGTAAGCGAGCTGGAGAACCATCAGGTCGTTCTGCTGAAGGACATCGCCACCATGGATCAGCTCTACGAGATGAACCTGACCTACTTCAAGGAGCTGTCGATGTACATCGCCGCCGGCAAGGAAGCGCTGGACAACTTCCGCGCGACCACGCTGCAGGAGGCCCGCGACCGCGCCCAGGCTTCCGGCCTGCCCGAGGACGCCCAGGCCGCCAGCGACATCGCCGCCCAGGCCGACCGCTTCGAGAAGAAGATCTTCGATCTGGAGCTCACCCGCAACGTGGCCATTCAGATGGCCCCGCAGATCCGCCTGCTCCAGAACAACAACCAGATGATGGCCGAGAAGATCCAGTCCACCATCGTGAACACCATCCCGCTGTGGAAGAGCCAGATGGTGCTGGCGCTGGGCCTGCAGCACTCCCAGAGCGCGCTCGAGGCCGAGCGGTCCGTGACCAACCTCACCAACGACCTGCTGCGCGCCAACGCCGAGAAGCTGCATCAGGGCTCCGTCGAGATCGCCAAGGAATCCGAGCGCGGCGTCATCGACATCGAGACGCTCATGGAGACCAACCAGAAGCTCATCCAGACCATGGACGAAGTGCTCACCATCCAGCAGGAGGGCCGCCAGAAGAGGCGCGACGCCGAGAAGGAGCTGGCCAACATCGAGCAGCAGCTGAAGAACAAGATGCTCGAAATGAACATGAAATAATCCGTCTGAAAGGACAGAGCCATGAAGCTTTCAGAAAACCGCCCGCTGGCCTGCGGCATCCTCGCGGTGGTCATCGCCGGCGTGCTGTTCATCGGCGGCGGCAACGCGATCAAATCAAAGGCCATGGCCGTGGAGAGCGTCTTCTACTCCGCGTCGGAGAGCATCTCCGCCGAGTTGAAGGAGCTTTCAGACAACGCCGTGGTGCTTTCGAGCATCGCCGCCAACGCCAGGGGCGTCAACCAGGACTATGTCGCGGCCACGAACGAGGCCGTGGACGCGCTGCGCGCGGCCGACTCCGTTTCGGCCAAGGCGGACGCCAGCCACGACCTGACCGCCGCGGTCGAGAACCTGTATTCGAACGTGTCGAACCTGAGCCTGTCCGAAAAGGACGCCGAGGACTTCAAGTATCGCTACAGGAACTACGAATCCGCGCTGCTGCGCATCTCGCACGACGGCTACAACGACGACGCGGCCGCCTTCAACCGCGAGAAGAGCGGCTTCCCCGCCGGGCTGATCAGCGCGATCCGGGGCATCAAGGACGCCGTGCTGTTCAACTGACGCAATCCTTTCCATACCGGCCCGCGGCTCAAACGCTGCGGGCCGGATGCGAAGGGCGCGTATCGAAGCCCATCCCGCCGGGCGGGTTTCGATATGCGCCCTGATCGACTACCCAAAGGAGGCTGAACGCTTTGAAAATGAAGAGATTTTTTGCCCTCGCGCTGGTTCTTATGCTGCTGGCCGCGCCCGCGCTGGCCTCGTCGCTCAAGGCGAGCGACGATTTCTATGTGAACGACGCGGCGAACGTGCTCTCGGACGCCACCATCGGCCACATCGTTCTGAACAACGACGCGCTGTACAAGGCCTGCGGCGCGCAGCTGGTGTTCGTCACGGTGGACACCACCGGCTCGACCAAGCTGGAGAACTACGCCTACAAGCTGTTCAACGACTGGGGCGTCGGCGGCTCGAATAACAATGGCTTCCTGCTGGTGATGGCCATTCAGGACGACGATTACTGGTATGAAATCGGCAAGGGCCTCGACCAGTATCTCACCTCGGGCGACGCGGGCGAGCTGGTGGACAAATACCTCGAGCCGTACTTCGCGAAGAAGGACTACGACGGCGGCGCGAAGGCGTTCTTCGACGCGCTGTTCGCCACCACGGCGCGCGCGCTGAAGGCGAACGTGTCCATCGACAACTCGGCCTACAGCAAATACATTCAGCAGAACGGCGGCTCAACCGCCACAACCACGACCCGCACCACAACCGGCAATACCACGCCGCGCCGCGCCGACGAATCGGATGGGAGCTGGGTGCTTGGACTGATTGTGCTGATCGCCATCATCGTGATCGTCGTGCTCATCGTGCACAGCACCCGCAGGCGGCGCGTGGTGCGCACGGGCGGCACGACGGTGGTGCGGCCCACGGTGGTCGTGCCGCCGGTGGTCACGCGCACGCCGCCTATCGTCTCGCGGCCCGTTCAGACGCCGCCCGTCGTTTCGCGGCCCGCCCAGACGCCGCCCAGCCAGGGAAGCTACGGCGGCTTCACCCAGCCCCCGGGACGAGCGAGCAGTGCGGGCCGGCCCAGCAGCAGCGGCGTATCGCGGCCCAGCAGCGGCGGCAGCAGCAGCGGACGGAGCTCGGGCGTCGGCTCGATCTTCGGCGGCTTCAGCGGCAGCGGGCGCTCCAGCAGCGGCTTCGGCCGTTCCAGCAGCTCGGGCCGTTCTTCCGGCGGCTTTGGCGGCGGACGCAGCGGCGGCGGCGGCGTAACCCGCGGCAGCGGCGGCGGTCGCCACAGGTAGAACCTGTTTCTGGCGCTTCGCCGCTGAAAACGGACTTCTTCGCGCCATGGTGGCGCTCGAAGTCCTTCGGGGCGGGGAAATGATGGCTTTATTGGGTCATTCGCTTCGGCGGCCATAAATTGGAGCCGCCGGAGCTGTCGGGGTTATTTGGTTTGGTTTCGTTTCTATTAACTCTATCGCGGGGATTATGCTTTGACGTAGCGGCCCGGACAGCCGGACAGAAAGGGCTGTCCGGGCCGGTTTTTTGGAGATGAGGATTCATGCAAGTCACCCTTCAGATGCTCCTGATCGTGTGCCCGCTGATATTCCTGGCGTCCACCATAGACGCCGTCGGCGGGGGCGGCGGGCTGATCTCGCTGCCGGCGTACCTGCTGGCCGGGTTGCCCCCTGCGATGGCGGCGGGCTCCAACAAGATGAGCGCCAGCGTGGGCACGCTCATCGCCACGGGGCGCTATCTGAAGAGCGGGCGGCTGCTGGTGAAGCCCGCGCTGTGCGCGGCGGCGGGCGCGCTGCCGGGCGCGTGGCTGGGCGCGGAGCTGCTCAAGCGCGCGGATCCCAACGCAGTGCGCGTGTTCCTCATCGTCGCTATTCCGATTATGGCGCTGGTGCTCGTCCTCAAGAAGGACGCGCCCGAGCGCACGCGGCCCATTACGGCGGCGCGGCTGGTCGGCTGCTTCGCGCTGGGGCTGGGCTGCGGGTTCTACGACGGCTTCTTCGGCCCCGGCACGGGCACGCTGCTCATCATGGGGCTCACCTGGCTCATCGGCATGGACATGGTCACGGCCTCCGGCAGCGCCAAGCTCGTGAATCTCGCCAGCAATATATCGGCGCTCGTTTCGCTCCTGACAGGCGGGCAGGTGCTGTTCGCGCTGGCGCTGCCCGCGGCGGCGTTCTCGCTGGCGGGCGGCTATCTGGGCTCGTGGCTGGCCATCCGACGCGGCGCCGTGTTTATCCGGAAAATCATGCTGGCCGTGCTGCTCATCCTGATCGCGCGGCTGGCGGCGGAATGGTTCCTGTAATGATAACGGGGGAATTCACAAACCTGCATTCAATGTTTCCCTTCCTTTATCCTGATTGTTTCCCCAAGGGGGTGTCGCTGTGTCAATCCGCTGTCTTACCGGGCGGGCGCGCGCGCTGCGGCCCAGGCTGTACGACGAGCTGCGCACGGCGCTGGACGGTGCGTCTGACGCCCCGCTCATCGTGCTGGTACCGGAACAGTACACGCTGGAATCCGAGCGGGAGATCCTGTCGGCGCTGAACCTGGCCGGCTCGTTCCGGCTGCAGGTGATGTCGCCCGCGCGGCTCATTTCGCGGCTGTTCGAGGCGACGGGCCGCCCGGAGGAAACGCGCGTCGACGAACGCGGCCGCGTCATGCTCATGCACGCGGCGCTGCGCGCGCTCTCGAAGGAGCTCGTATGGTATCGCGGCGCGCAGCACCGGCCGGGCTTCAGCGCGCTGGCGGCCGGCCAGATCAAGGAGCTCAAGCAGGCCGGCTACACGCCCGAACGCCTCGCCGGCCTGGCCGGGAGCCTGGGCGCCGGCCCGCTCAAATCGAAGCTGCGCGACCTCGAGGCGCTGTGGACGGCCTATGAGGACGCGCTGCGCGGCCGCTTCATGGACGGCGAGGATGAGCTCACGCGCGCTTTGGAGCGCACGGAACGGGCGGACTTCCTGCGCGGCGCGCGGGTCTGGGCCTATGGCTTCGAGCTGATTTCACCCACGCTGGCGGGCCTGCTCACTCGGCTGGGCGCGTCGCGCGACGCGGCGCTGCTGCTACCGCTGGCGAACGATCCAAAGGCGCGCGACGCCGAGGCGTTCGAGCCGGCGGCGCGTTCCCTGCGGCAGCTGTGCGACATGGCCGGCGACGCGGGCGTGGACGTCGAGCGCGTCTCCCTCGACGAGCCGCCCGAGAGCGAGCGGCCCGCGGAGCTCACGCACCTGCTGAACGAAATCAACAGCGTCCCGACCACGCCCTGGCGCGGCGAGCCGAAGCGCGTGCGCATGGCCTCCCGGCGCAATCCGCTGGACGAGGCCATGCTGATCATGGCCGTCATCCGCGACCGCGTGATGAGCGGAAAAATGCGCTATCGCGACGCCGCCGTCGCCTGCTTCGATCTGGAAGAAAGCGCGGACGCGCTGCGCCGCGCGGCGGGCCTTTACGGCGTGCCCCTGTTCCTCGAGAGCGGCCGCGGCGCGGACCGGAACCCGCTCGCGCAGTTCGCGCTGCTGGCGCTGCGGCTGGTGGCCGGCAACTGGCAGGCCGAGGATATGGAGCGCCTCATGCGCACCGGCTACACCGCGCTCACCCCGGACGAGGCGGACAGAATGGCCGACTGCGCCGTGGAACAGGGCCTGCGCGGCGCGCTCTGGAAGAAGCCGCTGCACCGCTACCGCGACGAGCGGGACGCCGCGCTCGAGCCCCTGCGGCAAAAGCTGGTCGCGCCGCTCGCCGCCTTCGAGGAGGCGTTTTCCGCCGCGCCGGATACGCGCGCGCAGCTGGCCGCGCTGTGGGATCTCCTGGAGCGCGTA
>JAFZRB010000135.1 GCA_017620115.1 Clostridia bacterium
TACTGGATGTTCTGCCGGGAACTGAAACGGAACGGCCTGCGGGTGCTGGGCATCGGGGACTGCCCCTATGAAAACCTGTCGCAGAACCTTCGGGAGAACCTTGACGAGTATTATAAGGTAAATTCCCTCGAGAACTATGACGAGGTATATCGCGGAGTCGCGTGGTTTATCAGCAAGTGGGGTCGCATCGACTGGCTGGAGAGCAACAACGAATACTGGCTTGAGCGCGACGCCCAGCTGCGGCAGGACTTTCATATCCTCTCCGGATTCCAGCCGGAGGACATGGAGCGCGTGAAATACAAGAGTAAGATGAAGCCTTACTATCAGCAGGCTGGCATACGGACCGCGCGCTACCATTTGGTGGACGACTTCGATGGCTGCATGGGCTTTATTGAGGAAGTGGGTTTTCCCGTGATTGTCAAGCCCGATAACGGCGTCGGCGCTTCCCACACCTATAAACTGGAGAACGAGGAAGAATTGGGCGCTTTCCTTGAGGAGAAGGAGCCAGACATCCTCTATATCATGGAGGAGTTCATCACCGCCGAGGTCAACAGCTACGACGCCATCATCAACAGCGAAGGCGAACCTATCTTTGAGACCGGCAACGTCTCCCCCATCTCGATCATGGACATTGTCAATGAAAACGACAACTCCATCTACTATATCGTCAAGGAACTCGCCGACGACGTGCGCGCAGCCGGACGCGCAGCCGTGAAAGCCTTCGGTGTGCGGAGCCGCTTCGTGCACTTCGAGTTTTTCCGCCTGACCTGCGACCAGCCCATGGGCCAGAGCGGCGATGTCGTGGCGCTCGAAGTCAACATGCGCCCCTGCGGCGGATTCTCCCCGGATATGATGAACTTCGCCAACTCCACCGATGTCTATAAGATCTGGGCGGACATGATCGCCTTCGACCGTTCGACCAAGGAACTCGGTGAGCGCAGCTATTGCGGCTTCATCGGCCGCCGTGACGGGAAAGACTTCGCGGTTTCCGATGAAGAACTCGAATGGAAATATGCGAACCAGCTCCGCATGGTCGGTCGTATCCCGGACGCCCTTTCCGGCGCGATGGGCAACCGCATGTTCATCGGCTGCTTCCCCACGGAAGAAACCATGAATGCGTTCTATGCCGAGGCTGTCCGCTGAAGACCAATGTCTGTACGCTCCTTCGGGAGCGTTTTTACTCTTCACAAGCCCCGTTTTCCGTGATACAATGATCACAAACCTGAGAGCAGGGAGGCGTTCCCATGGGCATTGTGGTCTTCGGCGCCGTGTTTGTCGATGTCAAGGGCTATCCGCTGGCGAAATACATACCGGGCGGGCGCAATGTAGGCCGTGTCGTCCAGACACACGGCGGGGTCAGCCGCAACATCGCGGAGGACATTGCCAACGTGGAGCTTCGCCCCACCTTTGTCAGCGTGGTGGATGAAACCGGCGCCGGGACGGACGTGCTTGAGAAGCTCCGCCGCCACAAAGTCAACACCGACTATATCGTCCGCCGTCCCGACGGCATGGGCGTATGGCTGGCAGTGTTCGACAACAGCGGCGACGTGGTGGCTTCCATCTCCCGCCGTCCAGACCTGAACGCGCTGATTGATGTGCTCGAATACCACGGCGACGAAATCATCGCTTCCGCCGACAGCATCGTCGTGGAGATCGACATCGAAGTGCCGATCCTCAAGCGAATCTTCGCCCTCGCTGAGAAGTATCACAAGGCCGTTTACGCGGCTGTCTCCAATATGTCCATCGCCATGGAACGCCGGGATCTGCTTCAACGCACGGCCTGCGTGGTCTGCAACCTGCAGGAAGCGGACATGCTCTTCTCCGAGGACTATGAACTCCTTGACGCGGACAGACTCCGCCAAATCCTGACCGAACGCCTGCAGCTCGCCGGGATCCAGCGGATGGTTATCACCCTCGGGGATCAGGGCGCAGTCTATGCCGAAGCGAACGGCGAATCCGGCTTCTGCCCCGCCCAGCGGGTCGAGGTTCTGGACACGACCGGCGCCGGAGACGCCTTCTTCGCCGGGGTTGCCATTGGCCTGACCTATGGCAAAACACTCTCCGAGTCATGTGAGATCGGCACACGCCTGGCCTCCTCGGTCATCGCCACCAAAGAAAGCGTCTGTCCGCGCTTCCGGCCAGAGGAGTTCGGGTTGCCAGAGATCACGGAATAAAGATCGAATACGCATCGAAAAACAGCAGAACCGTCGTTGATCTGCTGTTTTTGCATAGTACGGTTTATCCGATGATCTCTCCCTTGGCATTGAAGAGCGGGAGTTTCTCGAGATAAACGATATCCTTACGATCCTGGGCTTCACCCTCCGCAAGGATGGCCATGCGCCCGACGATGTTGCCGCCGACTTCTTCGACCAGTGTCTCGAGTGCGCGGAGGGATTCTCCGGTCGAGATGACATCGTCCACGATCAGGACACGCTTGCCATTCATCATAGCGGCATCCGCACCATCCAGATACAGCTTCTGGACTGCCGCCGTGGTGATGGACTTCACCTCGA
>JAFZRB010000018.1 GCA_017620115.1 Clostridia bacterium
ATCCGGAGGACATCGCCAAGGCGGTGTACGCGCTGAGCCTGGATCTTTTGCCCTTCTCCACCGGCGAGGTCATCAACGTGGACGGCGGGTTCCATCTGCAGAGGCTGTAAGGAGAGGATTGCCATGCGCACGCTTCACTGCAACACGCTGGTCATCGGCGCGGGCGCGGCGGGCCTGAACGCGGCGGACGAGCTGAAAGCGCGCGGCGTGGATGTGCTGCTCGTATGCGATGATTTTTCCGCGGGCACCAGCCGCAACGCCGGTAGCGACAAGCAGACTTATTACAAGCTGGGCCTGAGCGGCGCGGGCGCTGAATCCGTGCGTGCCATGGCCGAATCGTTCATGGCGGGCGGCGGCATGCACGGCGATCACGCTTACGCCATGGCGGCGCTTTCCGCGCGCAGCTTCATGAAGCTGGCGCTGCTGGGCGTGCCTTTTCCCCACAACGAGTGGGGCGAGTTCGTGGGCTACCAGACCGACCACGACCTCACGCAGCGCGCTACCTCGGCGGGTCCGCTCACCAGCAAAATGATGGCGGAGGCGCTGGCCGGGTCCGTTAAGGCGCGCGGCGTGCGCCGGGAGGATGGGCTGAGCCTTCTCTCCATTCTGACGGAAGAAAGCGGGGCCGCGTGCGGCGCGCTCATGCACGACGGGCGGGAGTTCGTCGCGGTCAACGCGCGCAACGTCGTGCTATGCACGGGCGGCCCGGCGGCAGCTTATGGGCGCACGGTGTTTCCCACGGCCCAGCGCGGCGCGACCGGCGCGGCCATTCGCGCGGGCGCGGCCATGAACAACCTGTGCTACTGGCAGTACGGCCTGGCCTCGCTGAAAGTCAAATGGAACGTGTCCGGCAGTTACCAGCAGGCGATTCCCAGCTATACGGACGGCGGAAACGAGTTCCTGCCGCCTTACTTCGCGGATCGCGGCGACATGCTGGATTCCGTGTTTCTGAAGGGCTATCAGTGGCCGTTCGACGCGCGGAAAATGGCGGGTTCGTCGCGCGTCGACATGGCCGTTTCGGAGTTGAACGCGCGGGGCGGACACGCTTTCATGGATTTTTCCCGCGAACCGGCGGGCGGCGCGCTGAGCGGACTGGGCGGGGAGGCCCGCGCGTATCTCAAGAACTGCGGCGCGGAGCAGGACACGCCCATCGAACGGCTGACGGCCATCAATCGGAAAGCCGTCGATTTCTACGCCTCGCACGGCATCGACCTGGCGAAGGAGCCGCTGGAGGTGGCGGTATGCGCGCAGCACGCCAACGGCGGGTTGCTCATAGACCGCTGGTGGCGCACCACGGTGGAGAATCTCTACGCCGCGGGCGAGTGCGCGGGCGCGTTCGGCATGTACCGGCCCGGCGGCAGCGCGCTCAACGAGACGCAGGTCGGCTCGCTCCGGGCGGCTATGCACATCGCCGCGCATACGGGCAAGCAGGCCGCGCGTTCCAGTGAGGAATTCAAGCGCCTGGCGGCGGCCTCGCTGCGGCGCGAGACGGCTTTCTTCGAGCGTGCGGGCGACGGGCGATACGCCGACGCGATCCTCCGCGAAGCGCGCGCCGACATGGACGCCTGCGCCGGGGCCATGCGCGACGCCGGCAGGATGCGCGATATGCTCGCGCGCGTGAAGCGATGGCTCGACGAAGGCGCCGCGGGCGCGTCGCCCCGTCAGACGGCGGAGCTCAGCGACACGCTGCTGGTGCAGCGCGACGCGCTCTCGGCGATGCTGTGTCAGGCGGAGTACGCGGGCGACGCAGGCCACGGCTTTGTCGCACGGACGGCGGCGAAGGACGCGCCGCCCGCGCGGCTGTTCGCGTTTGAGACGCGGCTGGGCGAAACGCGGGCCGTGCCGCTGCGGCCCCTGCCCGAGGGCGGCGGCTGGTTTGAAACGGTGTGGCGGCGGTATCAGGACGGCGAGGTATACGATTAAGACGATGAAGACAGGGAAAATCCTCATGACGGTTTTGGCTGTCGCGCTGGTCATCCTGTTCGCGCTGTTTCTCGGCGGGCTGTTTCAGCGGCTGCTGATCGCCGGCGCGCGGCTGGCCCAGGATTTGGGCGACAAGGTGATCGTGACCGACGAGGTGATCGGCGGGGACGAGGCGCTTCAGACGCCGGAGACCGCCTTGGTCGCGACCTGGCCGCCGGGCGACGATCCCTCGTGGAGCGAGGATATGCCGCTCTATCCCGTGGACAAAACCGCGGATGAACTGGCGGAAGAAATGAAATAAAAAAGGTTATGCGCGAAAGCAGACGGTTTGGGAGGTCATTATGAGCAGACTGGGCGATACGATCCGCGCGGCGCGCCTGAAAGCGGGGCTGACGCCGAAGGCGCTGGGCAGGAAGTGCGGCGTGGCGGAGTCCTTTATCAACGAGGTTGAGCGGGGCACGAAAATCGTGTCCGACGATCAGGCGCAGCGCATATTGAAGGTGCTGGGCGTGAAGGATCCCATTTCCACGGAGCTGGAAGTGGCCGCGGAACCGGATGTGCCGCTGCGCCCGAGGCCGCGTCCCTATGTGATCCCGGTGAAGAAGCCCGAGGAAAAGGTTACGCCCGAGGAGCAGGAAGCGACGCAGGCCAGCGCCGACGCCTGGCTGGACGCGCTGGGCGGCGTGGTGAAGCGCGTGCCCATCATGGACGGGGACGGCGTGGTGATCGATCATCGACTGATGCCGGTTATCGGCGGCAAAATAGAGGGCGGGCACCCGGATAAAGTGCTCATCTATCGCATGGAGGACAATTCCATGCGCGGCTTTCGCGTGTTCGCGG
>JAFZRB010000136.1 GCA_017620115.1 Clostridia bacterium
GCGCGCGAGGGCAAATGGGGCGCGATGGATTTATCCGGCAACGCGCTCGTCGAAGCCGCGTACACCCGGCTGGTGTCGGCGGGCGAGGCGGGGTTTCTGGCCTTCCGCACCGACCCGCTGGACGACACGCCGGATTCGCTGTGGCACGTTTCGGGGAGCGGCGAGGAGCGCGTGACCGGCGTGAAGCTGTCCTACGGCCCGCTGACGTTCTCGGAAAACCTGGCCGAGGCGGCCGACACGGCCGGGCGCTGGGGCTATCTGGACGGCGAAGGCGCGTGGGCGATACCGCCGCGGTTCGTGTGGTGCGGCCCCTTCCTGGGCGGCGCGGCCTGCGCCGTGACGGAGGAGGGCGCGGGGCTGATCGACCGCGCGGGCGAATGGATCGTCCAGCCCGTGTTCGAGCGCGTCCAGCGCGCGCCCCGGGCGGAGCTGCCGGCGCTGGGCTTCGCGGACGGCGCGGTGTCGCTTTTCTCCCAGCGGGACGGCGCGCTGATCGCCTTCTTCGAGGACGCGGACGCCGCCTGGGCGGGCGACGCGGTCTGCGTGAACGCGGGCGGTCGGCTGTTTCTGGTGAACGCGGCGGGCGAGACGGTGTTCGAGGCGGACGAGGGCGTGGTGGGGCTGCGCGCGCAGGGCGGCTGCACGCTGATCCAGCGCGCGTTCACCGAGGAGCGGCCGTTCAGCTTCGTCGGCGCGGACGGCGCGCGGCACGGGAGCTGGCAGGAGCTGTCCTTCGCGGGCATGTACGGAGGCCGCGAGTACTTCATCTTCTCCGAATACGACACGCGGAAGAGCGAGTACGCCTCCGGCCTGGTGTTCTACGACGAGGTGACCGGCACCCGCCGCTACGGCCTGCTGAACGACGAGGGCGACGCGGTGGCCGGCGAGTTCCTCAGCCTGCGTCGCACCGGCCGCGCCCTGCTCACCGCGGAAACCGAATCCTGGATCGGCCTGATCCGCCCGGACGGAACGGTGGTCATGAGCCTCGAAAAGGAAGAATAACGCGGCGAATCATTCAGGCACCGGAACGGAGAATGGGGAAAACATGGAAAGCCGGAAACGGAAACCGGAGCGCGCCTGGCTGTGGGCGCTGGCGCTGGCGGGCGTGTCGGCGGCGCTGTGGTACGCGCTGAGCCGCCTCACGGGGCAGCCCGTCGGCGGGCGCTCGCCCTATTATACCTACACGCTGCAGGCCATGGCCTGGCGGCGCGGATCTCTGTCGCTGGGGCAGGATTACCCCTGGCTGGAGCTGGCGGTGTTCGGAGGCGACTGGTATGTGAGCTTCCCGCCCGTGCCCACGATCCCCGTCTACCTGCTCACCTTTGTCTTCGGCGAGAACGTGCCGGACAACCTGCTGGTGAAGCTGTACGCGCTCATCGGCATGCTGGCGGCGTTCGGCGCGCTGCGCGCGGCCGGCTGGAAGAGCGCGCCCGCCGCGTTCGCGGCGCTGTGCACGGCGTTCTGCGGCTCGGCGATCGCGCTCTCGACGGTGGGCGCGGTGTGGTATCAGGCGCAGATGCTGGCGTTCATGACGACCCTGCTGGCGGCGCATCTGGCCTCGCGCGGCAGGCTCACGCCGGCGCTTCTGTGTTACGCGCTCTCGGTGGGCTGCCGGCCGTTCAACGTGGCCTACGGGCCGCTCGTCATGCTCATGGGGCTCAGGCGACAGGGGGCGGCGACGCTCGCGGACGCGGCGAAGGGGCTCTGGAAGGGCGTCGCGCTGGGGCTGTGCGTCGCGGCGGGGCTGGCGGCGTATAACTGGGCGCGCTTCGGCGACCCCTTCGAGTTCGGAACGAACTACCTGCCCGAGTTCATGCGCAGCGAGCACGGCCAGTTTTCGCTCGAGCACCTGGCGGGCAACGTGCGCTCGTTCCTGTTCGGGCTGCCCTTCGAGCGCACCGCCGACGGCTGGACGCTGAAATCGTTCGGCTTCTCGCTGTTCCTGGCCAATCCGCTGCTGATATGCCTGCTGGTGCGGTTTGCGCTGGACTGCGCGCGCGGGCGGCTGACGGCGGTGAAGACGGCGTGCTTCCTGCTGTTCGCGGCGCAGCTT
Organism: Clostridia bacterium; assembly: GCA_017620115.1. GTDB lineage: Bacteria > Bacillota > Clostridia > Christensenellales > Aristaeellaceae > Firm-10. The sequence continues at coordinate 2,054 of JAFZRB010000136.1, forward strand.
TTCCTGCTGCTTCTGCACCGCACGTTCGGCGGCTTCCAGTTCGGCGCGCGCTACGCGGTGGATCTGGTTCCCTATTTCGTGTGCTACGCCTGTTCGGATCGCGGCGCTCGCTCGCTCTACCCTTGGGAATGGGCGCTGGGGCTGGCGGGGATCGAGTTCGCGCTGTACGGGGTGGCGCGGGTGCACCTATAATGATATAATTAGCAATTAGCAATTAAGGAATGTTAAAAATCAGATTGTGAGAGGGGGCGGATTGACAAGGGAGGCGGGATGAGGTATAATTTATATCTGTTCCGGGGATGGAAGCGGGCCGGATTCACTCGCTGGAAAGCTGGACGTTCGGCAGGCGGGCGTGGCGGAATTGGCAGACGCGCCAGATTTAGGTTCTGGTGCCCAACGGCGTATGAGTTCGAGTCTCTTCGCCCGCACCACATACGCGGTAGTAGCTCAGTTGGTAGAGCGCCACCTTGCCAAGGTGGAGGTCGCGAGTCCGAGTCTCGTCTACCGCTCCACATGCGGGTGTAACTCAATGGTAGAGTTCCAGCCTTCCAA